>JBBRKX010000187.1:0-7857 GCA_038231675.1 Chthonomonadales bacterium
AAAAAGATACAGAAATCACGTGGAGTGCGCGTAGGCGTACTTCGTGCCTTTGTAGGCGCGGATTTATCCGCTGGCCATCAGGCGTACTTCGTGCCTTTGTAGGCGCGGATTTATCCGCTGGCCATCAGGCGTACTTCGTGCCTTTGTAGGCGCGGATTTATCCGCTGGCTTGAATGGTTCTCTTGCGGTGTAAGGTCTTTAAACGCTGGTTGCTAACGGACAACCTGCTTCATGCTCCCATTGATCGGCGGTTGCGGACCAGGCGAACTCGCGCAGGGCGCGCTCGCGATCCACATAGGGAGCGGTGAGCAGCGCCTGTATTACGGCGTCCGCGAACGCCTTTTGGTTCGTCACATTATGATATATGCCCGGAGCGTCCGGTTCGGTCGCGACGATGCCGCTCAAGATGCGCTCCGGAAGCGCTCCTACCGCAGTAACCACGGGATAACAGCCGGCCGCCTGCACCTTCTGGAGCGTGATGCAGTTGGTCTCCCCAAACTCCGTGGGATAGGCGAAGACCGCGCATCGGCCCATGATCCGCGCAACCTCCTGGTGACCGACACGGCCATGGTGCATGATCCAGGGTGCGTCCATTAGACGCTCCATGGCGGCCTTCCATTCCAACACCCTGGGGTCGGCTCCGCGCAATTTGACGAGCGTCTCCCACCCATAGCAGATGTGGAGCGTGGTGTCGGGGATCTCTCGCCGGACGTGCGGCAGGATATCACGCATCAGGCACTCCAGGCCGCGATCGTAGGAGCTGCCCCAGAACAGGCTGTGTGGCTCCCGGGGGGGAAGGGCTTCGAAATGTGCGGGAACGATTCCATTGTTGGTGATAAACACCTTGGGGGCGGGGATCGTTCGGCATTGTTCACGGGCCCATCGCGACAGGAAAAGGATCCTGTCGGCGCGGTCGAGGATCCGTTGCGAAAAATCATCGTCCGTCACCACGTCATGATTCCAGATCCATAGTTTCTTAGCATTGCGTGCGAACTCGGCCACACCCGGACGGCGCCAGAGCACCAGCCAGTTGTGTTCGGCATGGGGATCGAACTGCCAGTAGGGCAGATAGGTGACGCCGGAGAACTCCCCGGTATGCGTTCCACAGGCGTTGTAGACGGTGACCTTCCAGCCCCGGCTAGCCATCTCTCGGGAGAGATAGACGACCGCTTCCTCCGACCCGCCAATTCCACGGTCCACGGTCGAATCGGACCATGTCTCTACCGAGTTCCCGCAGTAGATGATCATTTCGCGTTCGTCGAGGCTCGTTCGCGTGGGGGATGGGGTGGTGCGGGGAGTGACGAGGATTTTTCCGGTGGCCGACAGCACTTCGCTTTCCAGCTGGAGACGTTCTTCCTCCGAATTCCATGCCGGGCGATACAGCGGCTCCGCCTGGATCATGCGATGGATCCGCGCGTTGTGCTTCATCTCGTCGGAGTTGAAATAGCTATGCGTCCATCGGACCCGCACTCCAGATGTCAAGCAGGGGAACGTATCCGGCGGGAGGCGCCATTCCCGCTCGTAATGCCACCGGAAGCGATAGGTCCACTCCACATGCTCGAAGCCATAGCCTGCGAAACGGGTGTCGAGGTAGCCAATTCGTTCCAGGGCTTTCCGCGAAGTGATGGTGCATTGCCCGGAAAAACCCGAAAATCGCATTTCCGAGTCGCCGGCTCTCGCGATCTCGCTTCTCCGATCCGCAAATTCAGTCGTCCAGTTTACGTGACGCCATCGATGGGCTGCTGCGATCCACGGCTTTTCCCAGCCAGGTTCGGCCGGGAAGCAATCGTCCTCTACAAGGAGAATGGGATCGCAATCGGTCTGGGTCAGCAGATAATGCAGCGCCCGATTCTTGTTCCATGCGCAGCCGCGATTGTCGCCCGTAACCACCGTGTAGCCGGCATTGCGCGCCCATGCCACCGTGTCGTCAGGACTCCCATCATCCGCGATCACAAGACGGTAGGGCGTCTCGGTGTGCCGTGCGATCGTGCGCAGGCACTCCTGAAGAGATTCCAGGCGCGCATAGGTGATCACTCCAATGCCAAGCGGGGGAAGATTCATTTCGATTTTCCCGCTCCTTCGAATGCCCGGAGGTTCCGCTTCGTCTGGTGGTCCTTAGCGGCAGTCCCCTCTGGAAATACGCCCCGAAGATAGTCGCCCCGTCGTTGCCCGTGCGCCGGGGAACCGGGAACCTCCGATTCCACCAGGAAGCGCGTCCTCGCCTCCGCCCACGCGCTTACCGCGTCGGCAAGCGCCGGCTCCTCCTCCAGCGAGCGCAGGATGGGGCGAAAGGATTCCAGATCGCCGCGGCGTTGTGGGACCAGCATGCCGATAGGTTCTCCCTGCTCGAAGGTGATAGGGAAATCCGGTCGAGTCATTTTCCAGTTCAGTGTGAAGGTCGCGGGATTCCAGTCGGTTTCCACCAGTCCCTCAAGCGCCTGAATGCCGTCCTTGATATGGTTGGCCGGACCACGCGCCAGAAGGTTCCAGCCGGGCGGAGTGCGGAACAGGTACGGGAGAGTCCATGTCAGTATCCCGCTTCCGAAATGGCTGCCGGCGGGGCACAACGGCGCGCCGGCAAGGACTTCGACGGTAAGGCCATGCGCCGAAGCGCCGCCGTTCCAAATGACACGCACCGTGTGCGAAGAGAGCACCAGCCATCCGGACTGGTTCGCCATCACCAGGGGGAGGCATCGGTATGCGAACTTATCCGGTGTGCGATGCATCCATCCCCGCTCCGGGCCGCCGGGAACCAGCGGCATTGCGACGTCGTCATTCAGCACAAGCGCGGTCAGAGATAATTCAGCCGTTTCCGAATGCATCCTTAACGCCTTTTCTTCATTCTTTCTCCGGCGACGGATCTTCTTTTTTGGGCGGGTACGTTCCGGGTTTGCGCACCACGGGCGCGGGAGGAGGCAGGAACTGCATTGGGTGTGGTTCCGGCGCGAACGAAAGCGTGTCTACCTGAATCTCCACGACATCGCCGTCCGCTTCCGGATCATAGCTCCCCGTCAGTCTGATACACGCGTCGTTCATGTGCAGAGAAGTTTGAATCCCCTCCCTCCATGGATACAGGAAGCGCAGTCCCGTCAGCGAGTGCAGTGGCGGCGTCAGGCTGGCGTTCGCGGGGAGGTCATTTCCGCTATTCACCGTGGCGCCGTTCTGAGGAGCAGTCAGAACCAGTCGAAATCGCGTGTCGTCATTCAGGATGTGGAAGTACGCCGCGGGGTTTTGAATGATGCGCGCGAGGAGATCCAATCCCCTGTCGGCCGTATCCGCGTGGAACGGAGAATGCGCGGCAAGGGCGAGACCCGCATGAAGGATGATCGCGAGTTCCTCAACTTCTTCCTTGCGCTCAAAAAGGTGCAAATCTTCCCGCTTGTCCTGCGTGGGCGGCAGATAGACATTGAGAATATTGCTGTCGACGATGCCTTGCACGAGCAGGACGCCGGGGGCGGGACCATGTGTGGGATACAGAAATTGAAGCAATAGCGCATCTTTGCCGCGACCAAAAATCTGCTCGGGGGCTCTATCGGATTTGCGCAGCCACTCATGGGGATCGTGGATCAGCTCACGGATCGCGCTCAGGGCGTCGTGACGAAACCAGGCGTGTTCGTGTTCCCCGGAAGGCGTCAACGGAAAATGTTGAAACGGATAACCATGATCTGCCAATAAAAGGCTCCTTTTCGCGAATAGTCCGGCCTGCTGGTCCCTTCCTGGCAGCCTGCAAATACGTATTGCCTGGCTATTCGCCAGGGCGCGGACACACTCCTGCAAAGGCCTCAGAATTCATGTGCAGAGATGCCATGCGGTTGGGTGGATGGCGAAACGGCGCAGTCTATTACCGCTTGCAGCTCCATGGTCCGGCCAAGCGTCCATGCGTTCGTGTGTGCATGGGCTTGCAACGTTTCCCTCACGGTGGTCATTTCGGCCTGTTCGCCCGGCTCCCAGGGCAGGTTCATCGATTCATGCAGCACCTCCACCGTGCCGAACAGTATGCCTGCGCGCTCCCACTCCGTGCGGGCATAGGCAAGCCGTGCAGCCTCCGTCAGCGCAGGCACGATATCCACCATGGCGCCGATGGAATGCAAACTGAGCAGGCACTCCACGAGGAAAGCATGTGCTTCCATGTCGTTTCCGTCATGACGGGCGTACCGGGCCAGACCACGCAGGATCGCCGCTGCAAATTGAACATTGCCTCCCTTTCGATAACCCTCCAGAGCGCGCTCGAGGTGTTGGCGAGCCTCCGCGACTTTTCCGCGTTCGAAGGCAATCGCGCCGAGGTGGCTAAGCACGGAGGCAATGGATTGACCCGTCTTTATATTGAGCTCAACCACCTGTTCAAACAACTCCGTGGCTTTTTCCAGATCCCCCCGCATCCGGGCGATCATGGCAAGTAGATGGAGACTTTCCGCAACCCCGACCATGTCCTTGTGCGCCTCATAGATCTCAAGCGCCTGACCATAATAATTTTGCGCGGTTCCATACTCATGCTGCAGATAGGCGATCCACCCGCCCTTGATCATGGCCTTCGCACGATAGAGTGTTGGCTCCGCCGAACGAGAAAGCGCCCGGAGGAATCGTTCCTTGCCCTCATGCAGGTAACCGCGCGTGTCCCAGAAACGTCCCAGCGCACCCACCAGCCGCAACTCTGCTTCGGAATCGTTCGCCTCCTCACAGTAGGCGAGCGCCGCCCGCATATTATCGTGTTCGATTTCCAGGGTATCGAACCAGAATCCCTGTTCCGGTCCGTACAGTTTCAGGCTGATGTCTTCGGCCTGCTGAAGGTAGAAGTCTCTATGCAGTCTACGCACTTCCTCTGCTTCGCCACATTCGAGAAGCTTTTCCCCACTGTACTGTCGCACGGTCTCCAGCAATCGGTAGCGGGTTCTGCCGTCCAACCCCTCCGTATCCGCCTGCGCCAGGGATTTATCGCAAATGCCGGTCAACAGGTCCAAAACTTCCCATTCCTCGAAGGGAGCATGCCGGTCCGCATCCCGCACGCCGGAGCATACCTGCTTGGCCGCCTCCAGCGTCCAGCCGCCTTTAAAGACCGAAAGGCGGCGCAGAATCTCTCGCTCCCGGTCTTCCAGGAGGGTATATCCCCAGTCGATCAAAGCGCGCAATGTCTGCTGGCGCGGGAGAGCCGTTCGGTTTCCCCCGGTCAGCAGACGAAAGCGATCGTCCAGTCTGGCGTGGATCTCTTCGACGGAGAGCGATCGAACCCGCGCCGCAGCCAACTCGATGGCGAGAGGAATACCATCCAGACATGTGCAGAGCGAGCCGATCGTGGGCGCATTGGCGGCTGTGACCATGAAATCCGGTCTGGTAAGTCGGACTCGATCGATGAATAACCGGACCGCTTCATAGCGCAGCAGGGTCTCGAGCGTCGCCGCCCGTTTTGGGTCCGGTGAAGAAAGAGAGGGGATACGATACGCCTGTTCGCCCGCGATTCTCAGCGGCTCCCGGCTGGTGACAAGGATCCGAAGCTGTCTGCAGCCCTGAACCAGCGTTCCCACCAACCGGGCGGAAGCGTCCATGAGATGCTCGCAGTTGTCCAATATGAGCAGCAGCCGTTTCGCCCGGAGGTGTTCGATCAGGCTCTGCTCCAGAGTCTGACCGCTTGCTTCGCGTATCGCCAGCACGGAGGCCACGGTCTGCGGAACGAGCGCCTGCTCCGAGAGCGACGCCAACTCGACCACCCAGACGCCGTCAGGATACTCGCCCGCCACTTTTGCCGCAGTCTCAAGGGCAAGGCGCGTCTTACCGCATCCGCCGGCGCCTATGAGAGTCAGAAGTCGTGTCGTTGCGAGAAGACGACCGATCTCCTCCTGCTCCTTTTCTCTCCCGATAAAAGAGGTGAGCGGGCCCGGAAGTCTGCCGGTATGGAGAGCATTACCGAGGGATTTGAGCGTGGGAAACTTGATTTGCACGTCCGGATGCAGCAATTGAAATACATGTTCGGACTGATGCAGATCGCGAAGCCGATGCTCTCCCAACCCCAGCAGCGAGATGCCGGAAGGAAGGTATTGCGAAACCGCGTCGGCGGTCTTCTGGGAAAGCAGGATCTGGCCGCCATGCCCGATGGCCAGCAGGCGCGCCACACGGTTGATCGTGGGCCCGAAGTAGTCGTGGTCTCGCTCTACGGCCGTGCCGGTATGCAGCGCCATGCGGACATTCAGATGGAATGACGCGGCTATCTTGCCGGGTGATCCTGGCGGGACTTGCTCCGCCCCCATGCTTTCGTTCTCCCGTGCGAGAAACGATTCCCACTCCTCGGCGGAAAGGAGGCGTTGCGCGGCGAGTGCGGCCGTTACGGCGTTTGCCGCGTCCGCAAAAGCGGCGTAAAAGCCGTCTCCGATCGTTTTGAACACGATTCCGTTATGGGATGTTATCGTGGCCCGTAAGAGGGTGTCGTGCCGGCTCAATGCGCGGCGCATGCCCTCGGGATGTTGTTCCCAGAGGTTTGTGCTGCCCTCGATATCCGTGAAGAGAAAAGTAACGGTGCCGCTGGGTAATTCCTGCATTGCACTCCTCTAGGTTCACCGAACCATCGTCGCACCGCAGTTCGCCGAAGGGAGGTCGAATTCCTTTTTCTCATGGGGCCTGTTACAGGAGGCAGGTATAATGAGGGCAGAGTAGGACCAAAAAGAGGAGCCACCATTCATATGACCACTGCCCGACCGGACACTAGAGATCTTAATCGGGCCATCATCAAGGCGACGAAAAACGGCAACACGGCCGCCGTCAAGGAGATGCTGGCAAACGATCCCAAGTTGATCGATGCCCGAGACGCCGACGAGTCGACGCCGCTGCATTGCGCCGCGTGGAAGGGCCACGTGGAGATCGTGCGCACGCTTCTGCGAGCGGGCGCCGATGTGAACGCTCAGAGCCGGAACATGCACTGGGGAAATACCCCCATGCATGGGGCCGCGCATGCAAATAACCGCGCGATCGCCGAGATCCTCATCTCCCATGGCGCGGAGGTCAACGCCAAAGACCTGCACGGCAATACGCCCCTTGCGCATACGCGCTATCACAACGCGGTTGCGACCGCTCGCCTCCTCGTCGAGCATGGAGCGGTGGACCCCAATCAGCCGGTCCTTGAAGACGAAGAACCGTCGCACGCACTCCCTTCCGAGGAAGCATGAACATGCCCGCATCGATAGATACTTTTGTCGCTACCCTGAAAAGCCTCGGAAGCCCGGCGGAACTGGCCGGGCGCGCGCGGGAAGGGAGCGCTCCCGCCGTTCGACCGCGCGTCAATGCCCATATTCATTTGCCCCCGAACTTCACGGCATTCGAGACCACGCGGCAAGCAGTCGAAATGGCGGCTGCGGAGAATGTCGCCGTTCTCGGCGCAAGCAACTACTACGACTATTCGGTATATGCCGACTTCGCCGCGCTAGCGAGCAGGCAGGGTATCTTCCCGCTGTTCGGCCTGGAGATCATCACGCTGATCGACAACCTCGTGCGTGAAGGCGTCAAGATCAACGATCCCGGCAACCCCGGCAAAATGTATATCTGCGGCAAGGGGATCACCCGATTCGATCCGATGTCGGAACGGGCCCGCCAATTGCTTCAGGTGATCCGCGAAAACGATAGTACGCGGATGGCGGCCGTAACGCGCAAAGTCGCGGAGGTCTTCGCTATAGGCGGGCTGGAAACCGGCCTGGGTGCGGCCGCCGTCAAAGCGCGTGTCGCGGCCCGGCATGGCAGCCCGGAGAACACCGTCTATCTACAGGAGCGCCATGTGGCCCAGGCATTTCAGGAAGTGCTCTTCGAAAAGGTTCCGGAAGCGGAGCGGACGGCAGTGCTCGACCGCGTCTTCGGCGCGAAATCCAAAGCGCGGCCGGA
>JBBRKX010000188.1:0-7855 GCA_038231675.1 Chthonomonadales bacterium
ACCCGGGTAAGCGCGCAACCCGATCCAGAGTGCGATCGCCAGGCCGCCAATTGCCTTGACCAATCCGGTAGTCACAGTAGCGCCTTTCAGAAGCGCGCCGAAGTGACCGCGCAGCCCCTTGTGCTCCGGTGAACCACGCAGATCATCCAGCAATCCGAGACCGCCGAAACCAAGAATAAGCAGGAGCCAGTTTGAGTTTTCGGAAACGGTTTCAGGGAAAAGAAGGGATCTGAATCCAAAGAGCGCGGTCCCGCACAGGACGACAAGGATGCCGTAACTTCGCGGTATCCTTTCGCCGCGATAGTTCTTCGCCGTCATGCCGGAGCGTCTCAACAGGAGGAGCACAAGCGGGGGCAAGGCGATCAGCAGGCATAGACCGGTGAAGGCAAGCAGCAGTCCTCGCGCGGAAAGATCGCAATGCGCCAATATCCGCCCGACGGTCGGGATCCTGGTCCCGATTTTCGAGATAAGGTGATCTGCCCGGTCCAGCAGATGGGGCAGGGCGCCTGCGCCTGAAGATGCGCCGGGATCACCGGGAAGCTCGGCCATGGGTCACTTTCTCTCGCCCGGCAAAGTAACTGCGGCGTTTCGAAGTGGGCCCGGCGTCCGCCAGAGCCGAAACAGCGTATGCGCCGCATCCATAAACTGACCGCCGCGATGGAGCATCGCCTGAAAAGATCGGCCGGTCACGCGATGTGTCATGTGGGTGGGAACTTCCAGCACGCGCTTGCCCGCGCGCAAAGCCGAAACCGTAAGCGCGATCTCCACTCCCCAGCCTGGAGCGAAGCCGCCGGAATCGAAGAGTACATCTCGGCGCATCGCCCTTTGCCCGGAAAGCGGGCTTGTCATGGTTCTACCGGTCAGCTTGCGGATGCCCCAGCGGGCAAGACGGACCACGAGGCCCACTCCGCCTCCCTTGCCGGGGATCGTGGGAAACGCGGCAATGGTCATGTCGGCGACGCCGGAGATCACGGGAGCCACAAGTTTTTCGGTCTCGGTCGCGGACGCGCCCACATCCGCGTCGAGCAGCAGAATAATATCTCCGGACGCAAGCGAGAAGGCCGCTTGTAGGGCGGCGCCTTTGCCGCCGTTCGGCTGTCGAAAGACCGCATCCGCTCCGGCGCGCTCGGCCTGGAGGGCGGTGTCGTCCTCCGAGCCATCGTCCACCACGATGATCTCCACGCTACGCTCTTCGGTGGCCAGCGTTTGCGCGGCCATAATCGTGTCGGCGATGCGGTGCGCCTCGTTGTAGGCGGGAATGAGGATGGAGATCATTGCGCGCTCGATTTCGTCACGAGCGGAGGCATCAGCCGCTTCGCGGAAGCCTTCATGCCATAGTCGTCTTTGTCGCCTGTCAGTGCATAAACGAGCGCGCACCTTCCGATATCGGTATTGGCATTGTCCACCGTGGCCACATCGAGGTGCAGGTCCCGCAGTGCCTGCATATCCGAGTATATCGCGTTGTCCGGTTCGCAGGCGACTGTCGTCACCCCATGCTTCTGGAGAGCGAGAAGGAGCGGCTCATCGACATTTGCCGTGCGTTCCAAATCGACTACATGACTGCCTCCCACGATCACCACGAAGTTTGCGCCGGTTCCATAATCGCTGTCCCCATCGGTGAGAACAAGCCTTGCGTGCTCCAACGCGGGGAGGAGGTCGGGCGCAAGTCGATTGCCGTCGGCGAGAAGGCTCGCGACGGTGTCGGCAAGAGAGGCACGGTCCTGGGGAAGGCGCGCATCCTCCGCCCGCGCCTCCATGAGATGATTCGCGAGCACCTCGTCCGATCGATCGAACGGGGAACCGATTGTCAGGATTTCCACCCGAGCGCCGGCCATTTCAAGCGCCTCTTTGATCGGCGCAATGGCTCCTGAATAGTCGCCGGCCTGAACGATCGCCACGACCTTATGCGCAAGCCGGTTCTTCAACAGGATCGGAAGGGCCTCCGCAGTAAAGGTCTTGTATTGTTCAAGTTGAGGGCGCTGGACCTGAATATCGGTCTTGAAAAGGTCCTGAAGGTTTCGAGAAGCTTTCAGCTGATTGGCGGCAAGAAGCGGGGACAGAAAAAGGCTGCCGACGATAAGACCGACCGTCAGCGCGAAGAAGATGGCGGAAATCGTGACGACATGGTACTTAAATCCTGGGCCCAAACAAACCTCCCCAAGACCGGTTGGCCTCGATCAATGTAAGCGCAGACGAAGCCAGTAGCTGATCGGCCTCAACAGTGCCTGGCCCATGGGCGTCAGGAACAGGACGGCGACGATGGGCGTGGCGGCAGCGAAAATCAGAAGCGCGAACTCGCTGAATTTTGGGCGCTGGCCCTGCCAGAGTCTTGCAATGCCCTTTGCGTCCACGAGTTTGGATCCGATCCGCAGGCGCGTCAAGAAAGTGCTCGCCATGCCGGACCGGCCTTTGTCGAGGAACTCCTCCAGCGAAAAGTGGGATCCCACGGCGACGATCAATCGCGCTCCCAGGGTGTCGGCAAGGAGCATCGCAACATCTTCGCTGGTGCCCGGCGAAGGGAACACCGTTGCGGAAAGACCAAGACGCTGGATGCGTTCAAGCCCCGGAGCACCGCGATGATCGCCTTTTGGATACGCATGCACGATGAGCTCGGCGCCACAGCGGAGCGCCGAATCGCTGATACTGTCCATGTCCCCTAAAATCACATCCGGGCGCAGCCGCGCCTCCAGCAAGGCGTCCGCGCCACCGTCGACCGCCAGCAAAATCGGGCGAACATCCCGAAGATAATCCCCGAGCATCGCCAGATCGTCTTTATATCCCTCGCCACGCACGATGATCAAAACGTGCCGATCCGTGAAACGGGTCCGCATTTCCGGGGCTTCGATCGCATCGAAGAGCAGCGACTTTTCGTTGTTCAGGAACTCCAGGGTGTTGCGGGCGAAATGATCCAGCTCCACGCTCAGATTAGCGCGCGCGGCTTCTATCTGCGTTGCGAGCCGCTCAGGCGTCATGAGGCTGCCGGTGAAACACTCCCCATTTGCAAGCCGAAGACTTGCGCCTTCGAGTGTCGCCGCGGCGCCATCCGTAATATGGGCAAATGCCTCTTCGCCGATCTCATCGAGCAGAGGCACTCCCGCCTCCAGCAGAAGCCCCGGCCCGCGGTTCGGATACCTGCCGCTGATGCTCGAAACCGCGTTGACCACTCCTGACACTTTACGATCCACCAGAGCGTGCGCGGCGGTGGTGTCCAGGTCCAGATGGTGGATCACCGCGATATCGCCCGGCCGCAGGCGCTTGGTCAAATTCTTTGTTCTGCGGTCTTTGAGAATACGATTAGGGTAGGAAATGGCCATTCGAGGCGGGACTCCAGCGCGAAGACGGCTCACATTTCGGCGACGGCGCGACCTGCGGTATTATGCCGGGATTACGGCGAAAAGTCAACGACCGGCCTCTCCCGCGCCGCAAGTCGCATAGCGGAATTCAGCTGCTCGGAATGCCGGTTGTGCTCGACCTGGAACGGTTTCAGCCCATCGGACGGGTACAATGCTATACGCTTGGCGCCGTAAGTGGTTTCGTGTTCGCCGGATGAACTTTTTATGAGCGATTATGGATAGCATTTTGATCAACGGGTTGGAGTTTTATGGATACCATGGAGCTTCCGACCAGGAACAGACCGTCGGACATCGTTATCTGATCGACGCGCGGCTTGGCGTGAATACGCGCACAGCCGGCGTGAGCGATCGTCTTTCCGACACGGTAAGCTACTCACGTGTGGCGAAACGGATGGTCGAGATTGGAACCATCGAGCAGTTCAGGCTCCTCGAAGCGTTGTCCGCGCGACTGGTCAAGATGGTGTTCGAAGAGTTTCCGGGTATCGAAAGCATCACGCTACGCGTACAAAAGATATGTCCGCCGATGAACGCGATCGTCGCGACAGTCGGCGTCGAAGTTGCCCGCATGCGCGGGGAAAGTTAAAACCACAACCGGGCATTGTCAACATCTCCGTTCGCCGGGTCGGCCCTCGATCTCAGCGGACTGCATGCCCAGAGGAGAAATCCCATGTTTCAGAAACCGCTCCCCATGGAGATCACCCGGCTTACGCCCGAGGAGACCGACGCGCGGATCGCATCCGCTCGCCGCTGCCTCGCCGAAGACTTGATCGTGCTGGGACATCATTACCAGCGTGATGAGATCATCAAGTGGGCCGATTTTCGCGGAGACAGTCTCAAGCTGTCTCAGATTGCGGCCGAACATCCGGAAGCCCGTTATATTATTTTCTGCGGGGTGCATTTCATGGTGGAATCCGCGGATATCCTTACCACGGACGACCAGGTGGTGATCCTGCCGAATCTCAGCGCGGGATGCTCCATGGCGGACATGGCCAGCATAGGACAGGTGGAGAATTGCTGGGAAGATCTGGCCACCGTGACCGATACGTCGCGCATCGTTCCCATTACCTATGTAAACTCGACCGCTGCGCTCAAAGCCTTTGTGGGGCGCAATGGCGGCGCATGCTGCACTTCCTCGAACGCACGGAACATTGTAAAGTGGGCGCTTGAGAATGGCGACAAACTACTGTTCTTTCCCGATCAACATCTGGGGCGGAACACCGCTGTCGATCTCGGTTTGGATCCGGAGCGCGATATGCTGCTCTGGGACCCGCATCAGCCGTTCGGAGGCGTCACTCCGGAAGAGGTTCAGGCGAAGCGCGTGCTGCTCTGGAAAGGCCACTGCTCGGTGCATGGTCGCTTCCATGTGGAACAGATCGAAAAGGCGCGAATCGAATATCCAGGCGTTCAGGTCATCGTGCATCCGGAGTGTCCGCTGGATGTTGTGCGCGCCGCAGATCTGAACGGCTCCACGGAGTATATCATCCGGGCGATCGCCGCCGCTCCGTCCGGCTCCACCTGGGCCGTGGGAACGGAGGTCAATCTGGTCAGCCGTCTGGCGCACGATTTCCCCGACAAGACGATCTTCTGCCTGGATCCCGTGGTCTGTCCGTGCTCAACGATGTATCGCATCCACCCTCATTATCTGCTCTGGACGATGGAATCTCTCGTGGAGGGTCGAATAGTCAATCAGGTGAAAGTCAAGCCAGAGATTGCTGCGGACGCCCGTCTCGCCCTGAACCGAATGCTCGAGCGCTCTGTCTGAAATGGGGCCGGCACACCTTGAATAATCCGGCGCTCAGGGAGTGACTTCCAGAGTCTTTTCAAACTGGATCTGGACGGAGCCGGGCGGCGCCTTACGCGGTTTTCTGACGTGCTTCTTCAGAGTATAATCGACCGCCACAAGCGACGAGTGCTTTTGGATGCTGTGCCGGGCGCAGATTCGGGCGGCTTCCTCGAGCACGGAGCGCGGCACTGCCTCGGGCTTGCCGCCCGTGCGGATCACCACATGCGCGCTGGTCACTCCACGGACGTGCAGCCAGAGGTCGTTTGGGGCGGTCAGGCGCGTGGTGAGATAGTCGTTCGCCGTGGCCGTTTCTCCGACGAAGATCTCGTACCCCTCCGATGTGGTGAAACGGCGTATTTTGTGCCCATGGAAATCGGGGCGCGCCTCCGCCGCTTCATCGGGCTCTCGGGCTTCTCTTACGAGCCCGCGTGCGATCGCGTCCGCCCTTATGGCTTCCAGCTTTGCGACATCGGATGCGGCTTCCCCCTTACGTCGCGCGACTTCCAGTTCCACGAGCCGTTTTTCGGTCTCTTCCAGTCGGGATCGGGCGATCTTCTCGCTATCACGCGCCTTTTGAAATCGGCGGAAATACGCCTCGGCATTCTGATGTGGGGAGAGCTTTGCATCCAGCGTGATGGTGCGTTCGCTGGGATCGGAAGCAAAGTAGTCTTCCACGGTGACGGCTGTGTTTCCCGGCGCAATGCGCCATAAGTTCGCCAGCAGCAGTTCGCCCGCATGTTTATGTTCCAGGGCGCGTGCCGATTCCTGGAGCGTGCGATTGAGCGAGTGGCGCTGACGCTCCATCTGCTGCTCCGCTCGCGCCAAGGCATGCTTCAGGTCCCCCGCGCGGGAATCGAACTCCGCCTGCTCGATCTGATGCGAGAACCCGACGTCAAGCGCGGAACTCAAACTGGAAGCTGCCTGCTGACGGGCCGAAGGCGCCTGCATGGTTGGAAAGGGATAGGCGCCGATAGGCCCCGTCCGCCCCAAAATTTGCGTGGGAATATAAGCCGATCGTTGTGTCGCGCCGAAAATCTCCTCCCAGGCGTTTCGCAGGCGGACAGGCATCGGTCGCGCACTCGCTTCGACACATGTTCTTGACGCGATTTCCGCCGCCAGATACGGCGACATACCCGCGATGGTCGATTGAAGGTCTTTCCGCAGTGGATCCGCCGTATCGGCTTCCGGCGTGTTGGTTTCCAGGCGGCCTGTCTCGGCCAGAAAACGATCGATTGCTTCCGGCTGAAACGGGTCGATGCGGCCCTCCTGTTCGGGGGGCATGCGGTATTTGACGCCGGGGAGGATTTCGCGGAGGCGATTGATCTGGTGGGTGATTCGTTTCGCCGCGTCGATGATGTTTCCGGTCGGACTCACGAGGATGAGGTTGCTGTGTTTGCCCATCAGTTCCGCGACGAGCGCTGTCTCGACCGATTCTCCCGCTTCCGATTTCTTTGTCACGGTCAGTTCCAGGATGCGATCGAATCCATGCTGGCGAATATCGCGGATGACCCCGCCTTCCAGGTGCTTTCGCGCTGCGGTGCAGAATGCGGGCGGAACCGGACAGTTGGCGGCCCGATGGGAAACGAGATGGACGCGCGCGAAGCGAGGATGAGCGGAAAACAGCAGCATATGGCTCCTGCCTTTGGATCTCACCAAGAGATGCAGTTCCTCGTGGTCCGGCTGTCGCACCTCCTGAACCTGGCCTTCGATAAGCAATGCGCGTAGCTCGTGGATCACCGCGCGCAGAGTAAGACTGTCGAATGGAACGCGAAGCTCAGGCAGTTGATTTGGCTCTTTCATAGGCGCTATTATACCGTGCCGGACCACAGGTTGCCTGGCATTGAAATCTCTCTGCCTGTCCGTGTAACCTTCCGTATTCTCCGCCGTCAAACTACTGGGAAACGGATGGTTCAGGCTCCCAGCTTACGGAACGCTTGTTTGCGCCGCGCCCGAGATCTATGCTATAATGGCGCGTTATAGTAAGCGTTTAGCGAGTGGAAATAGGGACTTCAGAGTAGTTGGAATGTCCCGCTCAGGAGGTCTGAACAGTGCCGAAAATAGATACCGCCGATTTTAAAAACGGCGTATCCGTTCTCCTGGATAACGACATCTTTACGATCGTCTGGTTCCAGCACCACAAGCCCGGCAAGGGCGGAGCGGTGATGCGAACGAAGCTCAAGAACCTGCGGACCGGCAGTGTGGTCGATAAGACCTTCGGCGCCGGCGAGAAGTTCGAGCAAGCGATCCTCGAACGATATCCGATGCAGTATCTATACAAACAGGATGAGGACTACATTCTGATGCATCCGGAGACCTATGACCAGGTAAACGTCCATACAAGCACTTTCGGGAATTCGATCAAGTACCTGAAAGAAAACATGGAAATCAATGTGATCGAATACAATGGCAAGATACTTGGCGCTGAGGTCCCTTTCTTCGTGGAACTTGCGGTTACGAATACTGACCCGGGCCACAAGGGGGATACTGCATCTGGCGGAGGCAAGCCGGCCACTCTGGAAACTGGCGCGGTCGTTACCGTTCCTTTCTTTGTGCAGATTGGGGACAAGGTCAAAGTGGATACACGCACGGATTCCTATCTGGAACGCGTGAAGTAGCCTCTGACTTTCCCCTTCTCCCCGCATTTATGAAAGGCAGTGGTCGACTTCCGTGGCTCTTTCCGATGTTCGTACTGCCTTACGCTCGCTTTCACAGAAGGTGG
>JBBRKX010000189.1:0-7854 GCA_038231675.1 Chthonomonadales bacterium
AGTTGCTTGAAAGCATCGGGAACGAAGTCGGCATGGCGCTTCAGAACGCAAAGCTGTATAGTGACGCCGTGGAAGCCGCAGACCGAGATCCCGTAACCGGTCTTTATAATCACCGCGCCTTCCACCAACGGTTGGATCGGCAGATCAAAGACAGTGAAGCAAAGCAGACTCCCTTCACCGTCGTCATGATGGACCTGAACAACTTCAAGTTGTTTAACGACACATACGGTCATCCGGTTGGGGATCAGATCCTGAAGCGAGTCGCGGACGGAATCCAGGTTGAGTTTGGCGAAGGAAATGTTCTTGCTCGCTATGGCGGTGATGAGTTCATCGCTTTGATGCCCTCCACCACGGCGCAACAGGCTCTTGGGATTGCGGAGAGTCTCCGGAATCGCATGCTGCACGAAGGGTTCCGCCGTGCGGAGGAAGAGCGAGTGATTCCGATCACTCTTAGCTTCGGGATTGCCACTTTTCCCGAGGATGGTGCATGCCGACATGAGCTTCTCACGAGCGCCGACACCAATCTCTATGCCGCCAAGCACACTGAGGAAGGCATCGTACAAACCAGCGTCTGTCGCCGCGCCAACCGTGAACTGAAAGCGGAAGCGTCCTTCAATGTACTGGATGCCATGGTCACCGCCGTGGACAACAAGGATCGCTACACCCGGCGCCATTCGGAGGATGTCACCGAGTATGCCCTCTGGATCGCCGAAGAGCTAGGATTGCCCGAGGATACCCTACGCGTGATTCGTATCGGTGGGCTGCTTCACGATGTGGGCAAGATCGGCGTGCCGGACGAGATTCTACGTAAGCCCGGTCGCCTGACCGACGAGGAGTACGAGATTTTAAAGGGCCACCCATGGTTAGGCTCCTTGATTGTCAGTTCGATCCCCGGCATGGAGCCCATTGTGGATGCCGTGCGTTGTCACCACGAGCGGTGGGACGGCAAAGGTTACCCCGATGGAACGGCATGTGAGGACACTCCCCTGCTTGGCCGCATCCTCGCGGTGGCCGATGCGGTCAGCGCGATGACCACCAACCGACCCTATCGTATGGGAATGCCCTAGGACGTGGTGGAGTTGGAGATAAGAAAACACAACGGAACACAATTCGACCCAATCATGGGCAACGCATTCTTGAGCGCGGCAGAGAAGCGCGGCATCCTCCGCAATACGCCGCCTGATGTCGAAGAGGCCAGAGAGGCCAGAGCGGCTTGAGGGTCATAGGCTACACATCGCGGGGAACGGCATGAAAACGCCACCATCAACAGAACCTCGAGAACCTCGCCAATAAGGGAAGTCTGAAGTCCTATGAAAACGGAAACGATTTACGAAGAAGCGCGTTCCAAGTTCGCCAAACAGGCCGTCGTGACGATCGCGGCAGGAGCAAGCTGCGCCTATCTTGGGGACGAACGGAATTTGCGCGAATTTTTGGTTGCGGATGAGACGGCGCGACAGCTTCGCCGTGCCGGTCACACCGTGTTCTCTCTGCTGATCGACGACAGCTTCGATCCGCTCACTCCGCGCCAATTGCGCGTGGCCGTCAATAAAGAGGAGAGTCTGGTCGCCAAGCATCAGGATTGGTGCGGGAAACCAATCGGCCTCTTGCCCGACCCATTTGGTTGCCACCCCTCTTTTGCCGCCCACTTCGAAGCGGCGCTTCTGGACCGGCTAAATCAATTGGGCTGTCATTTTACGCTTGTCAGCACGATCCATCTATACGAACGCGGCCTTTACGCGCCTTACGTTCAGATCGTGCTGGAGCGGCATGAAGAGATCCGCCAGTTCTTGGATCAGCGCTTCAGAGGCTATCAGCCTGAAAAACTCTTCTGGCCTTTGTGTCCCGACTGCGGCTACATCGATGAGACGCGGGTGGAAGGAGTGCAGGACGGCACGCTTACCTTTTATTGCGGCCGCTGCGAGCAAGCCCGATCCCAAAAATTTGCGGATGTAAAGGGAAAGCTGAACTGGAAGCTCGATTGCGCCGCACGGTGGGCGCTGTTCCATGTGGACGCGGAACCGTTCAACAAGGCATATCTGGAGCCGACAGCCGGCGCGTTTGTCGTGGCGCAAACATTGTGTCAGGAGTTTTTCGGAGGCCATTCCGTGCTGCCGTTGCGCTATGGACTGATAAAAATGGATAAGCAGCACAGCTACAAACTGCTGGCGGCGCTGCCCCCCGACATGCTGCGCGCCATGATGGTCGACCGCGCCTCCACGGATCTGACGATAACGCAGGAAAGCGTCGTTCATGCGGCGGCACGCTACGAGGTAATGCCTGGCACAAGCTTTCGGAGCGCCATCGATCAACTGCTGCCCGGATGGTTGCTTACGCCAGAAACGCTCTCCCCACATCAGCGCAGTCTGGTCGCGCATGGCATCGCTTTTTCGGAATATTTTCTGGACGCCGCCGTACGGCTTCAACTTCCGAAGCGGGAACATTTCGCGGCATGCGACAAGCAGATGCTCCAGGCGATGTCCACGACCATGGATCTAGTTTCCATCCTGCGTGAGGACAACACCCTCAACTGCGCGGATTTCTCACGACTGGTCCAGACGCATCTAGGAGAGTTTGGCGAGGCCAAAGCCGATGTGGTCAAGGCTTTGCGCCGGATGCTGGGTCAGGAGCGCGGCCTTCCCGTCGGCCGCGTCCTTTATATGCTGCCGAAAGGATATGTGGCGTTGGTCACGCATATGCTGGAACTTTCGGTTCTGGCATACGGCCGAACCGCAGAGGCCGACACCGCGCTTCTCGCTGCCTAAGCGGCCAACCGCTGAATGTTCGTAATTTCTACGCGCTCAGCGAGATCAGCGCACGCGAAATTTCTACGAGCGTTGACCGGACGGCTACTTAGCAGGCTCGGATCGAAACACGTAACACCCGAATACAAGACCTTACCACGACAAAGGATAACGCTATGCGACGATTTTACTGGAATTCAGGCTCTCTTTTCCGCTCGCCCCTCCGCGCCTGGCACGCTTATGCGGCCATTTGCGCTCTGTGCTTCCCGTTCGTGGGAAGAGCCGACACCGTAACTGCGGCGGGAACGGCCAAAACTGCGGAGGCCGTTTCAACATCCGCCCATCCGCTGCTCGCCAATATCCCACCGGATGCGGCATCAAAAAATGGATCAGACGGGATCGACGTCGTGCCGAAACCCACTCCCGAGGGTTCTAAGCCCGCAGACGCGAAAGCCGCTCCCCCATTTCGTCCCTCATTCGCCATTGGAGGCGACCTTTATATGGGCGGATCGAACGTGACGGGCGTGAGCGCGCGGAACAACGATGGGATATGGGCGGGGTATGGGCCGGCTTTTCCTTCCAACCTCTCCCTGAACTGGAAGGAAACGGAGACTCGCACCCTTCGCGTCTCCATCGGAGTCGGTGATATGTATACCGGGCGGGGAACCGCATTGCGCCAGCCCGTGGAGGCTTTTTACCAATTGCCGGGTAGAGGGGGCAGCAGTTTTACCCTCGGCAAGTTCTATGTGCCGTTCGCCACGCAGGAATGGGAGTACGAGCCCAAATGGGGCGGCATGGTGCAGGGCGCAAGCGGTCGCATGGGTTATACCGCATCGATCAACTATGACCGCATCAACAACAGTCCCAACGGGTATTTGCGTCTTGGAAGGCAATGGAGTTCTGGAACCACCGCCGGTCTTTCCCTGGCGGGCGGGCGGGGCGTCTTCTTCGGCGCCTCCTATGATAGAGCGCTCGGCTTCGACCTTACTCAGGAGTTCAAGGGAGTGCGTTTAAACACCGAGTACAATCTGGCGGATAGCAGGCATGGCGCTTTCCAGTTCGCGTTCGGCAAACTCACGTTTACGCGCTTCGGCAAGTTCGAGCCGTATGTCGGCGTGTACTACACAGGGGACCATGCGGCGGAGCTTGGCAACTTTTTCGGCTTCCATGGTGGCGTCAACTACCATATCACGCGATCCCTGGCTTTGGAAGGCGGATATGGCACGGCGAACAACCGGAACGTATTCTGGTTCCTGTCACACGCCAGCTTCTGTGTGTTTTCCCTAACTGGTGAACAGAAAAAATCGTTCGGCGCTCTAACGAGAGCGCCGAACGATTTTCTGTTTCCCCTACCCTTGATATGTCCACCCCTATGCGCGTTTGACGGCGCAGGCAAATAGTACGCTGCCATAGCCCTGTTCGGAATGGTCCGGCACCTGCCGGATACGCAGCGTCACATCCCCGAAGCCATTCTCGGCAAGACTGTCGAGCAGGTCATGGCCGTTGACTCCCGCACACGGAAAACGGCGCTCTCCTATGCAATAATAGTCCGCCGCCCCACATGCGGAAAGGATCAGCGTGCCTTCAGCGCGAACCAAACCGGCGATATTGCGCATGTAACGTCGCCAGGTTGCTTTGTCGTTGGTCGCCCCCTCCGCACAGTAATGAGAAGTCACCAGGGGATAGTATCCGCGCATGCTCGGGCCGAGCGGGTCCGTTTCGCCGGCGTCCGCCGCCACCACGCGCGTGACACATTCCCGGGTCGCTCGCTCCCGTTCCAATGCCTCTATGACGGTGGGATGCGGATTGCCTTCGACTTTCAACGTCTCCTGCGCAAAGGACAGCCAGTTGTGGCTGTCCGGATCGTGTCGTAACCAGGATTCGATCTCATCACGATTGCCAGGCAGAAACTCCGCCAGATGCACCTCTTTTGCCTTTGTAACAAGAGGAAAAGCATGATGCACGGTCGGTCCCGCTCCGAAATCCAGGGCGCAATCAGCCTCCGGCACGCCACGGAGCGATTCCACAAGGAACTCCATTGCATACCGTTCGTCCGGCATCACTGTTGCATAATACTCGGATAGATACTCTTTCGGCTCCCAATCACTCCATTCGGAATATTCAATGAGGCGTGGTTGTGTCGTCATAGGTTGTCCCAATCTTGCAGATCCATTTTTATTAAAGGTCTCTCACGAAATGTGATAGCGTCTGCCGACGGTCGCGTAAGAAAAATCGCCCGAGCAGGTCGATATGCATCGCGAGATAGGCGGGTTCCATCGAGAAGAAACATATCTGTACGGAGTGTCGGCTAGAAGAAAACCGGCCATTAGACTGAACCGTAAGAACTGCCATCACTTCCGTTACGAAAGGAGCACAATGCTGCATTACACAGGGAAGCAGACTTGATTTATAGCTTTGAAGGCGGAGTTGCAGCCAAGGTATACTATTGGAAACGCCCGCTATGCGGGACATCCTCCAGGGATGATTCAAGGGAGCCTCCAATAATGGTTTTATTTCGACGCGCCAGCCTGATGATCGTGCCTTTTGTTCTTGCCTACGCCGTTTCCATGGCGGGCGCGACACGTCCCATCGTCCTTCACGCTGCCCACACGGTTGGTAGATCTTCGGACTCCGCCGCACCGGGCGTCCCTGTACGTCACGCCTTCGTCTGCACGGACAACGGTCAGAATAAGATCCTGGCGGTGTCCGCCGAAGGAAAAGTCGAATGGGAATTCTCGACACCCTTCCCTCAGGACGTGTGGAAGTTGCCGAATGGGCACTTTCTCTTCAGTAATGTTCGCGGCGTGCAGGAGGTTTCACAGGATAAGACGGTCGTATGGGAATACAAGTCTCCCGAGGGAACGGAGGTCCACAACTGCCAGCCGCTTCCCGGTGGCAGGGTCTTGATCTGCGAGGGCGGCTCGAAACGACTGATGGAGATCGACCGTGCGGGCATTGTCCAAAAAGAATTCAAAGTGGACACATCGGTCACGAGCCCGCACATGCAGTTCCGAATTGCGCGCAAGCTGAAGAACGGCCACTACTTAATTGCCTTCGTTGGGGAGCATCTTCTTCGAGAACTGGACGGAGACGGCAAAGTGGTCCGCACGATTCCGACGCCGGGCGATGTCTTCGTCGGCGTCCGTCTGCCCAATGGCAATACGCTGATCGGCTGCGGCGACGGCCATAAGGTGATCGAGGTGGATCCCAAAGACAAGGTGGTGTGGAGCCTCGATGAGAACGAAATCCCGGGCATCCCCTTACGGTTCGTCGCGGATGTTCAGCGCCTTCCGAACGGCGACACGGTCGTCTGCAATTGGGGCGGCCACGGCCACATCGGGCAGCAGCCGCTCATCTTTGAAGTCACGCCGGACAAGCAAGTGGTCTGGAAAGTAGAGGACAACTCTCAATTCCGCACCATTTCGAGCGTTCAGATACTGGATGTGCGCGGCGATCCCATCAAGGGCCAGGTCCTGCGCTGAGTCCGTAATGAAGGATAATATGCCTACTGTTACGCATCTAAACTGCATATTTCAAAGATTTCGGGCTTTATGAAAGGCCGATTCATTGAAAATCGCGGGAAACCTACGCCGGGAGATGTTGTCCAATTTATCAGGACTTCCGCCAAAGGCATTTATACAACCATGCACGCTAGGACAAAACTTTACTTTCGGTCTCTGACCGTAACGGCCGCCCTTCTGGTGCTGACGGGAATCGCTTCTTGCCCGGTTGTGGCACAGAAAGCCGCGACGCCAAAAGTAGATTTCGCGCACGACGTCTTGCCCGTTTTGAAGGCCCATTGTTTTCAATGTCATGGCGGCGGACAGAGCCAGGGCGGATTACGCCTGGATACACGTGCGCTTATGCTGCAGGGCGGGGCTAGCGGCAAAGCGCTCCTGCCGCGAAACAGCGCGGGCAGTCTGGTGTTGATCCGGATCCTGGGCCAGGGCGGCAAACCGCAAATGCCGATCGGGTTCGCGCCTCTCACCACGCAGCAGACGGGCCTGATGCGTGCCTGGATCAATCAGGGAGCCGTGTGGCCCATGGAGGGAAGCGGCAAGAAGCATTGGGCCTATCTCAAGCCGGTCCGTTCGAAGCTTCCCAAGGTTAAAATTTCCGTGTGGGTACGAAATCCCATCGATGCTTTCGTCCTCGCGCGATTGGAGCGCGAAGGGATCAAGCCTTCGCCCGAAGCCGACAAGGTTACGCTGCTCCGCCGGGTGACCCTGGACCTGACCGGGCTTCCCCCCACTCCAAAGGAGACGGACGCTTTCCTCGCGGATAGATCGCCGAACGCCTATGAGCGGGCGGTCGCCCGTCTATTCGACAGCCCGCACTATGGGGAGCGCATGGCGTCGCCCTGGCTCGACGCGGCGCGCTACGCGGATAGCAATGGCTTCCAACAGGACGGCGATACATACCAGTATGTGTGGCGTGATTGGGTGGTGCGTGCCCTCAATGCCAACATGCCCTTCGATCAGTTCACCATCGATCAGCTTGCCGGAGACCTGCTGCCCGGCGCCACACTCGATCAAAAGATCGCAACGGGCTTCAATCGGTGCAACCTCCTGAATGGCGAGGGTGGCGCTATCGCCGAGGAGCAACGTAATGTCATCCTCTTCGACCGCGTCGATGTCACGGCCACCACCTGGCTCGGCGCCACGATGGCATGCGCCCAGTGCCATGACCATAAGTACGATCCCATCACTCAAAAGGACTACTACTCCTTTATGGCGTTCTTCAATAATGTGCCGGAGAGCGGAGTCCCACCCGGTGGCGGACAGTACCGTATCGCGGATCCGTGGATCCGCGCCGGCACGGACGTGGACAACGTGAAGGTGATGGCGCTGGAGGCACGCATTTCAGCTGCGAAAGCACTCGCGGAAAACTACACACAACAGCATCTGCCGGATATCAAAGCCGCGCAAACGGTCTGGGAAGAAGCCCGCGCGAAGGAGAGTTCTCCCACACCGAAACTCGATCCGTGGATTGCGATCGGGCCGTTCACGGCCTCCAGCTTCGATGCCGCGTACGATACCGCTTTTCCACCGGAAAAAGAGGTCGATTCGGCGAAAACGAACCAGGATGGGAAGCTCAAATGGATTTCGCACCC
>JBBRKX010000190.1:0-7795 GCA_038231675.1 Chthonomonadales bacterium
GGCCCTGGCGACACCCGATGACCTTTTAAAGGGATGTCGAGATTCCTTTACCACGCACGACCTCTTTCGCCACGGACCAGCTATATTCGAGGTCCGGCTCCGATGCGTTATGATACGTGCTGATGACGGACCAGCGATCCGCGCCAGACGGATTGGGGAAAGAGGAATGCAGGGTCAGGTCATGAAAGAGGATGGCATCCCCCGGCGCACAACGCAGAACCACCGCACGGTTCTCATCCACCGCGTCCGGGCGTAAACGATAACCGAACCCTTCACCGGGTTTCGCCACGCCGTTATGTTCGACAAATTGCTTGTGGCTGCCGGGGATCATTTTCAAACAGCCGTTCTCCGGTGTGGCGGGGTCCAGCGCGATCCAGACCGAGATCTTGTGCTGGCCGTACCAATACGGCCAGTCCTGATGCCATGGGGAACTCGCATTGGTGGCCGCAGATTTAAAGACGACTTTGTCGCTGAGAAACTCGATGTCGGGACCGATGATGGGTTCCAGCGCATCTAACAGTCGTGAGTCACGCGCCAAATCTCGGAAAAGCGCGCTGTTGGCCGCGAGACCCACGAAAACCCCGGCATTGTGCGTATGGGTCTTTAGAAGGGCGGAGATCTCTTGCTTAAAAGCGGTTGTCTCCGCCTCCGAAAACATTCCAGGACATACGAGAAAGCCGTTCTCTTCAAAGTCTTGTTTCGAATCAAGCATCGTTTTCTCTCCTGTTAGGTTGCTAAAGCTGTAGGGAGGATGCGCCGCCGTCCAGTGGAATGGTCTGACCGCCCCAGACAAATTCTCCCGTGAGCCCTGCCGGCAGAAAGACCTCAGCCTTCAGGCCCGCCCCATTTCGCTTCAGGCGGACGTGAATATCCCCGGATGGGTGGGGGACCGTGCCGGACGCTTCGGTCAGGCGGCCCATGTGCGGGCGGATACGGACCCGCTTGAAGCCAGGCGCGGCGCTGTCCACACCCAGCACGGTCCGGAACATCTCGATATTGGGGTGCGCGCTCCAGGCGTGGCAATCGGAGCGGGAGGACTGGCCCGGATAGTCCGGAAATTCGGCCCATGTGGTCAGCCCCTGCGCCAGCATCGCGTGCCAGGGACCGAGCAGATCCAGGTAGCGATCGCCGAGACCGGCGCGTGTCGCGGCGGCGTGCAGATAGTACTTGAAAAAGAGCGCGCAGGGAACCAGCGATGCGTCCGACAGCACGGTCTCCATGAGCCTTTGCGCGTCCGCTCCCGTGATGAGCCCCGCCAGGACCGCAAGGGAATTTGCATGCTGCGAATACCCGACGCTACTCGGCGTATCCGCATACAGGCCGCGTGATGGATCCCAGTACAGTTCCTGAATGGTCGACTTTAGCCGGTTTCCAGCGGCGCGATACGCCTCGCTCATGCAGCGCAACCCCAGCGCGCCCTCCATCTCGGCCGCCCATTGGTACGCCTGAAGCAGAATCAGATCGTACGTCGCGCTGGAGCCGTCCGCTTCCTGCGGCGGGACGCCGCCTTCCCAGCCTGGCGTCGAGTCGATAATGCGCCACCAGGGAAGCGGACGCAGGGATCCATTCTCTTTTTGGTACGTGTGAAAGAAGGCGAGAACGGCGCGAACGCCCGGCATTTTTCTTCGCACGAACTCGGGATCGTCCACATACATCCAGTAGTCGTGAAGCATGCCGATCCAGAAAAGAGAAAATGAGGGAATGTACTGCGCGAGTCGCGAGGGCGCCCGGCTCAACGTCGCGCCCTCCGCAGTGCGAGATTGATCTATCTGCGCGATCGCGTTGCGGAGAAGGCGAGCATCCCCGGACATATAGATCGAGATCATACCCTGGATGCGCGTGTCGCCCACGTACTGCAGTTGCTCGTAGTACGGACAATCCATATAGGTCTCGTGAGCGCATAGCCGCGCGGTGCGCCAGCCCACCTCCAGAATACGTTCCACGTCCGGTGCGCCAAGCGCGAGCGTCGCCTTGCGTATAAACGGATAGCCTGTATAATCGCCGCGCAAGTCTTCCACGGTGAGCGCCTCCTCCTCCGTTTCGATCTCCAGAACTATGTAACGGTAGGTACGCCACCAGAGCGGGCGGAATTCCCTGGCCGCGCCGCCGTCGGGCAGGAAGATATCGCGATAGCCGTGGAACAACTTGCCGCCGACCTCGCCCCGGTCTCCTTTCTCGGTATGTTGAGTCCACTCCAAAAACAAAGTTTCGGCGTAACCCAAGGAGATCGTCGCGCCCGAACCGCCGGAAACGGTCAGTTTCGGGTAGCCGGTCGTCAGACAGCCATTGTCCAGCAGCACGCGGGCACGGGTATGCGGTGCAACGACAAACGGAGCCGGCTCGCGCGGAAACTTCGGAGGAACCCGCACTCCTTCTGCTTCACGCACACTTTCCAGGCGCTCGGGCCGCTCCTCCATCAGAGGGATGGGCCGTGGGACGAGCATCCAGGCATTGGGACCATCCGAGGCATCACGCGGACTGCCCGGCGATAGCGCGGACGCCGCTTCCCATGCCCCATCTTTGTAGTCTGGCTGCTCCCATCCCCAGGGATACATGGAGCCATCGATACGCTCTCCTGGCCCCGCAACAAAGTAACCGCGCATATCTCCGTGCGAATAATGGATCGGAGTGTAAGAGGGATTTCGGAAGCATTTCCAGGTTCGGCCGGTATCCACGCAGCTTTCCATTTCCGTATCGCTCTGCAGCAGGAAACCGGTCCCGGCCGTGATCTGCGCCAGAGGCGCGTCCTCGCCGAAGTTCCAGACAATGGCGGCGAGCACGTTGCGTCCGGCGTGCAGATGCGGACCGATGTCCACCGTCTCATAGTTCCAGTGCGCCAGGTCGCCCCGTGCGGGACCCCAGCAGACACGCTTGCCGTTCACGTAGAGCTGGTAGCGGTTGTCCGCGGAAACGTGAACCACGAAGCGCTCGGGTGGCGCTGCAATCTGGAATTCATGGCGAAAGTGGTAAACGCCGAAAGCGTGCGGCACGGCACCGGGAGGAGCGATCCAATGCGCCGTCCATCGGTGGGTAAATAGGTTCGGGTTGATATCAGGGGAAGGATTCAAGTTATCTCTCCATGTTTTGTTGCGGGGAGGCATAGGAAGAGTCTTTGCCTACGCATCCAGCGCGGTAAGCATCGCCGGCATGAGTGCGTAGTGGCGCTCTTTCTCTGCCAGGTGGGCATGTAGATCACTGCATAAACAGGTGAAGATGCGCTCGGCCGAGGCTAAAATTCCACCCGCGCGATGCGGCGTTAGATAGACATTGGGCAGTTTCCGCCATTCCGAATCTAAGGGGAGTGGCTCCTGATCGAAGACGTCCAACGCGGCGGAAATGTCGCCGCGCCGCAGCCGCGCAAGCAGCGCTTCCCCATCGATGAGCGAGGCGCGGGCTACATTCACCACGACCGCTCCCGCCTGCAACGCGCCGATTTCCGGTGCGCCCAGCACATGCTTCGAACCCTTGTTGGCGGAAGCGCAGAGGACAAGAACCTCCGCATGCTTCACCAGCGCATCCATCGTGAGGTTTTTGACTCCGGCCCCTTGTGCGATCTCGGCGGGCAAATAGGGATCATGGATAGCGATGTCGCATTCGAACGGAGCCAGAAGCTGTTTCAAACGCCGGCCGACGGCGCCAAAGCCCACCAATCCTACCTTACGCCCCGCCAACTCCCGCTCCATGGGATCGATGTCGTCCGGTTTGATGCTTACCCATTTTTCTGTTCCGCTCCACATGGCGCATTGATGAGTCGGAGTCTTGCGCAATGTGGACAGAATAAGCGTAAGGGCCATCTCGGCGACCGCAGGCGCCCAGGCGTGACGGGTAATGGAGACCGCGACCCCCCGCTCCAAAAGCGCCCGCGCGTACTCGGCACGCATGTCGAGATGCCCGGCAAACCGCAGACGCGGACATAAGTCCAGGTGCTCGGCACTGAGGCGTGGCCAGGACCACATCAAAACGGCGTCCGCCTGCTCCAGGTGCGGTAAGAACTCTTCCAGGCTATAGTATTGGCGATTGCCTTCTACCGGACAGACAAACTGGCGATCGTGCTCCTGTTTGGAGCGGCTGGCTGGACGGGCTGCGCCGCCCAGTGGTGGAGCGCACGCCGCCGGCGAGGATTTCGAGCAGGCGCTGCTGGATGCGGGACTACAGCGCCTGCGGCCGATCATGATCATGGTGGGGGCTACCGTAATCGTGCTCTTCCCGCTGGCGATCTACGGCGGCCCGCTATGTGAGCCATTGTGCTACGCGCAGATCGGGGGCCTGAGCGTCGCCACGTTCATCATGCTGCTGGTTCCGGTGCTGTACGCGATCTGTGTGTATGACTTCAAGCGCGTTCGATGGGGCACCGCCGGATAGCCGCGAGCGGCCCCTCATTTTTCCATGCTCAGAATGCGGTTTGCCATCTGTAAGCGTGCTGCGAAGTCTTCGACGTTCAAGGGCTTCGTCAAAAAGATATCGACGCCCGCGCGCAGCGCCTCCGCACGGTCCTCGCGCCCCTGCTTCGCAGTGAGCATAATGATACAGCGGTAAGGCGACGTGAGGTTGGCCCGGATATTGCGGCATACCTGGAGGCCGTCCATCTCCGGCATCATCCAGTCCAGAATGACCAGTGGATAGACTTCCGCCTGCAACGCCTGCCAGGCCCTGGCTCCATCGACACATACGGTCACCGCGTAGCCCTGCTTCGTGAGCAGGGATTCAAGAGCCATTGCCGAAACCGGGTCATCTTCCGCAACTAATACTTCCATAATAAAACCTCTTCCTTATGCGCCCATTACGCACGTCGCCAGACGGCAATGTACCTGCTGCTCGGTGCGTGCAAAGGCTTCTTCCGTAAGAGAGAGAATATCCACGGCGCCTTTAGTTCTCTCTTCCCTGCCTAATATTTCTAACTGCTGGCACAGCGTCGCGACTGCTGTCGCGCCGAGTGTTCCGCAACTCCCCTTCAATGTATGCGCCCAGTGTTCGAGCACGGGGCCGTCTTCCATCTCGACCGCGAAACGGCATCGCAGGAGCATTCTGGGCGCCGTGTTCAAGAACTCCTGCAATAGTCTTTGCTCGATCTCCGTGTCCCCGCCGCTGATCGCAGCCAGGCGGCTCCAATCAAATTCATCGGTCTGCTTGTCGATGGATTCCGACGCCTCATCCCGGCTGGAGAACGTATTCGCCGGCAGCCAGCGCATCAGTACGGCATGGAGCAGCGAGGCTTCGACAGGCTTGGAAATATAGTCGCTCATCCCGGCGGCTAAAAACCTCTCCCGGTCGCCGGACATCGAGTGCGCCGTCATGGCGATGATCGGCGTCCCCTGTCTACCCTCTCGCTGCTCGTCGGCGCGTATGCGTCGCGTCGCGTCGATGCCATCCATAACCGGCATCTGTACGTCCATCAACACAAGGTCGTAATGCTGCTTGGCCAGCGCACTGAGCACTTCCTGGCCGTTGTTAACAATCGTGATCGACTTCTCTGAGAAGCCGTCGCGTTCCAGAAACTGCATCGCGACCATCTGGTTGATACTGTTGTCTTCCGCCAGCAGGATACGATACCCCTCTAAGCGGTCAACCGCTGAAGGTTCGTAATTTCTCCGTGATCAGCGAGATCAGCGCGCTCGAAATTTCTACGAGCGTTGACCGGACGGCTACTTAGTGCGAAGCTTTCCGGCGCGCCGGCGGAATCGCTCTTCTCCACGATCGTTTCTACGATCTCCTCGACGCCCCGGGACGTGCGCCTCCAAACGTTATACAATTCCTGCTGTCGAATAGGTTTGTTGATTGTACCTGTAATCAACCCACTATGTGTAGCCTCCGACACACCTGATGTTTCAACAGAGGTTAGCAGAGTGATCGGCGTTTGCATGCTTCGAGCGAGCGCAGCCAGACTCTGCCAGGCTTCCGCTTCGCTCTCCATGAGGCTCGCATCTATAAGCAGCAGGGCATAGTCTTCCCTATCGCTTGTCCACGACCGCAGCGCTTCGGACAGCGTGTCCGCCGTGCGCGCCACACCGCCCCAGGCGGCGAGCAGATCGGAGAGAAGATTGCGTTGTATCGCGTTTCCGGTAACCACCAGCGCGTGCCCGCCGACAGAACCGAAGCGCATCGGTTCTGCTTCGAGCAGGGCATCCTCCTGCTTTTCCAGCGTGATGTTTACCCAGAATTCGCTGCCCTTGCCTACCGCGCTGTCCAGACCTATTTCACCACCCATCAGCGTGACAAGCTGCCGTGAAATGCTCAGCCCAACGCCTGTGCCGCCGTACTTTCGAGTTGTCGAACCATCCGCCTGAGTGAAACTTTCGAAGATCAGCTCCCTCTTGTCCTCGGGGATACCGATCCCTGTATCGCGTACATACAAACGCCATCGTGCCTGCGTTGGGGACTGCGATACGATTTCCGCGCCGATAACGACGTCGCCGCCAACCCCGGTAAACTTGACGGCGTTGCCCAGCAGATTGAGAAGCACCTGGCGCACACGGCCCGGGTCTCCCTTCACAAGCTCTGCGGAGCGATTCTTTGCGGAAAGCGGAGGCAGGACGCAGCAAAGTTCGATGTTCTTTTCCCGCGCTCGGGCCGAAAGCAACGCCCCGACGTCCTCGACAACTTCGCGCAGGGAAAGATCGATCGTTTCAATCGTCATCTTGCCCGCTTCGATCTTGCTGAAGTCCAGAATGTCGTTGATGATCGCCATAAGAGCATGGGAGCTCTGATGGATTGTCTCCGCGTACATGCGTTGCTTGGCATCCAGGGTCGTATCCGAAAGCAGGTAGGCGAATCCGAGGATACCGTTCAGCGGAGTACGCACCTCGTGGCTGACATTTGCCAGGAATTCGGATTTCAGGCGTGTCGCCGCAAGGGCGGCGTCACGCGCCTCAACCAGTTCCCAGTTCCTGCGTTCCAGTTCCATTGCGGCCGCGTTCAGTTCCTCCTCCGCCTGCTTACGGTCGGTAATGTCGCGCTGCACAGAAATCCAATGGGTAAACCAGCCGGTCGCATCGGCGATCGGACGAATACTCAATTCGACCCAGAATTCGGTCCCGTCCTTACGATAGTTGAGCAGCTCCACGCGCACGGGCTCCCACGCCTTGAGCTTCAGGCGCAGATAGTCGCGTGTGGCGTGGCAGGTCTTCGGACCCTGCAGGATACGGGGTGTATTGCCTATGATTTCCTCGGGCGCGTAGCCGGTCAGGCGTGTAAATGCCTCGTTCACATACAGGACGCGCGGCCCCGAGCCCACGATCGGCTCCGCCTCGCTGATCATCACCACATCGTTCGCATGCTCCACGGCGGATTCCAGCAGGCGCATCCTTTCCTCCGCCTGCTTGTTCGAAGTCACGTCCATGACGATTCCATCCCAGAGGATGGTTCCATCGGGGAGCGCTTCGGGCCGGGAGAGTCCGCGCAGCCAGCCGTAGTCGCCGGAACCAAGCCGGTAGCGTCCCTCCCAATTCCAGGACTGCAGCGTGGAGGCGGATTCCGCGATTGAGGTGTTGAAATGGGACCGGTCTTCGGGATGGATCAGGTTGAGAATACGCTGGGGATCGGCCTGCACTTCCTCAGGCTCCAGGCCGTACATCGTACGACAGGCTCCGCCCACAAAGGGGAATGTGAAGACGCCATTTGGATGCAGTGCGAACTGAAACAACATTCCGGGCACATTGGCGTCGATGCGTTGGAAGCGCGCTTCGCTCTGCCGCAGCGCCTCCTCCGCCTGTTTGCGCGTGGTGATGTCGTGGGAAATGCGCGCCACGCCGATGATCTGCCCTGCCGCGTTTTTGATGGGGGAGACGCTCACCGCCAC
>JBBRKX010000191.1:0-7761 GCA_038231675.1 Chthonomonadales bacterium
ATGCCCGCGTAGTCGTCGTAGTTGTACTCGGGAGCGGTTATACCGTAACCCGCAAACACTACCTCGCCCGATACTTTGTCGCGCGCCGACAGGTTGAGCGGAATGAAATCGTGCTGCAGCTTTAGCGGGTGTCTGTGATGCCCCGCCCCGCGGTCATCCGAAATAACCAACGAATTGTGCGACCCCAAATGGGCGCTGGTAGTAACCTCGAAATCCTGGAAGAAGCTCTCGCCGTGCAGCGGTTGCAATCCCAAGGCGCGGAATTTGGAGGCAATGTAATCAGCCGCCTTCTCGAGTTCAGGCGAGCCGCTGGCACGACCCTTCATGTTCTCGGAGGCGAGAAACTTTACATAGCTCAGATATTCGTCGGAACTGAGCTCGGCAGCGCTCAGGAATATAGTTGCAGCCAGGACACCTATGGCGGTGCGCATCACTGTTTGGCTGGAGAGGTCTTCAGCGGCGAAGGAAGGGACACCTCGCAGCATTTTTCCCCCGCATTCTGCGCATTCTGCTGATACTTCAATTCTCCGTTAATGATCTGTTCCAGATTGGGCCAGGGATAGTTGCCGATCAGCCGCCGGCCGTTGATGAACGTCGTCGGCGTGCTGTCAATATGCAACGATTTGGCCTCCGCTAACGATTTGTCCACTTCCGCTTCGGTCGCCCTTGTATCCATGCAGCGGCCCAGTTGCAGCGCATCGACGTCGCCCGTCTTGGCCCAGTCGAGCACCTTATCTTTCAGGTTCTCGGGAGTGATCTCGGTTTGATGTTCGTAGATCCAGTCATGATATTTCCAGAAAGCGGCGGGCGTCTGCCGGAAAACGCAGCGCCCTGCCATGGCGGCCTGCTTAGCCCAAGGGTGAATCGCCACCAAGGGAAAATCTTTGAAATAGACCCGCACCTGCGTCGGAAACTTGGCGGCTACATTGTCGCGAATTACCTTAGCTTCCTCCTTACAATTAGGGCATTGGAAATCGCTGAAGATCACCATCACAACGGGCGCACCAGCGCTACCAAAGCTGGGCGACAGATCGGTTTTCAGCTTCGCCAGGTCGGCTTCAAAAGGGTTCTTGGCGACATCATAGACGTATCCACGAACGATATGCTTCCCATCGCTGGTGACGTAGAACGTCTCGTCCTGCGATCGATCGCCCAGGGCCATATGGACGTCTACCTGTTTCATCCCTGCGATCGGCCCAGGTTTGGGATCGTCCACCGTTACCTTCACCTCCGGGGTCATCGCGAGCAGGTGGCGAACGTACGCTTCAAGCGTGGGCTTGTCGTAGGCAGAGACCGCCTTCACCTCCGCGGCGAGCGGCCATGCGCACAACACGGCCATGAGAAAAAAACGCATATGCTTCAATTCTAACCCGATCGTCCAGGCTTGATCTCGCGAATACCGCTTCTGATGTTTCGGAACTGTTTGACGCCGCGCCCAGCCGCCATCCGAAGGACGTCCGAACGCCAGCGGGCCAGAATTCCACCATCACGTTCGTCCACGGATCCGTTTGACCAAGCTGATAAAGCCGGGGTCGCGCCGCATTGAATCCCACTTCGGATCCGCGCAGAGGAATACCATGTGGACATCCCTCTCGTCATACGCCCTCTCAAGCCATCGGAGAGCTTCGGCTGAATTTCCGAGGCCTTGGTACACTAGCGCGATATACCATGGTGGCACGTATCGTCGTTTAGAAAGGGCCTCCAGTTGACGCAACGTACTCTCAGCGTCCGCCCGCCGGCCTGAGACCGCATAGACGTATCCACTGAGCGACAGCGGTTCGGAACTGGCGCCCGAGAGATCGCCGGCCTTGCGGAATGTCTCAAGCGCTTCCTTATATCTGCCGGCGCGCTCATAGGTCTTGCCTAGAGTGATCTGAGCCACCCAGAAGCTCGGCTCAAGCTCCAGGGTACTGAGGAGCTGATCGATAGCCTCCGGGTACTGGCGAGCCTGGTATAGAAAGTGTCCCTTCAAAGTACCCGCAAGGACGGAAATCGGGTCGCGCTTGAGAGCCTGGTCTATTTGGTTAAGTGCCTCTTTGTTCCGACTCAGGTCGGATAAAAGGTGGGCGTACCCCGCGCGCGCAAACGTGTAATTAGGATTAACATCTAGAGCCCGACGGAATTCATGTTCTGAGCCCTTCCAATCCCAGTCGTACCATAATGCGATCCACCCGAGACTAGCGTGTGCTTCGAACGATTCGCCGTCGATCTGTAGAGCTTTGAGCGCCGCCTGCTTGGCCTGTGGAAACGCGTCGCGCGACCGGACGTCACTCGATACCGGCAACCTCTCGTAGCAGTCGGCGAGCCCGGCATAGGCCAAGGCGTAGTTCGGGTCCCTACGTATGGCTTCCTCTAAGAACCCGATTGCCTTGTTTATCGAATCCAATCTGGACTGAGCTAACAACAATCGCCCCTTCAAATAGAGCTCATAAGCCTTCGAGTCGTCGGTGTCCCTCTTGGCGATGCGCTTCTTCTCCTCGCCGGTGAGTTCCAAGGCCAGTTCCCGTGTGACCTTTTCGGAAATTGAGTCCTGAACGGCAAAGATGTCCCTGGCCTGCTCGTCAAAGTGACCCGCCCATAGCTGCCTTTGGTCGGACACGCGCACCAGCCGCGCGGTCACTCGGATGCGGTCGCCCCAGCGTTGGATAGAGCCGTCCAGCACCGCTTCAACACCCAGCTCGCGGCCGGCGGTGAATGGGTTCTGATCCTGCCCACCGTACTTGCGCACCGCGCTCAGCGGATTGACCGTGAGGTCATGGATTCTGCTGAGCCTCGCGATTAGAGTGTCTGCCATGCCTATTTCAAGGGATTCATCGCGGTTCGCAAGGATCAGAGGCTTGAAGGGAAGGATAGCGATAATTCTCACCGGGGGCGCTTGGTTTTGTTTCCGGCCTCGCCAGACCGCGAACCAGATGCTAACCACCGCGAGGATGACGACGGCAATCAATGCGGCCCTACTGTAGGCATTCCATCGGCCCAAGGGCCGAATCGCATCGCTTAGGACACGGCCAGACGCCATCGGGGTGGCCATCATCGCCTCGTCGCTATCGACTATAGTTTGTCCCGCGTCTCGGTCTGAAGCGCTCCCTGCACTTATCTTCACATCGGAGGCGAATCGGTAACCACGCCCTGGGACGGTCACGATAAAACGGTTCTCGCGGCTGCTCTCACCTAATGCCCGACGCAGCGCCGAAACGTTCTGATTAAGGTTGTTCTCCTCGACGATTACATCCGGCCAAATCGCTCGCATCAGTTCTTCTTTGTCGAGCACCCTCCCGTGGTGACGCACAAAGTAGAGCAGCGTGTCGAACACCCTCGGGGTAAGCGGGACTGGCTCGCCCCTTCGAAGCAGCAACCGCCTGGCAGGGTCAATCCGCAGGTCGTCGAATTCGTATATGGGTGCTTCCGGCGTATTCACGTCCCGTTTTCACAAAATTCAGAAGTCTTCAGGCACATCCAAAGGACTTTCAAGGGTTCCTTGGGTGAGTATACAAGAGCACCGGGAACGCCCGGTAAACTTCTACAGAACAGGAGACCTTGAACAATGAACTCGAAGATCTGGAATACCCGTGGTAGGTCAATGACAATTGCGTTGCTTGCTTTGACGGTAGTAGTCTCACCCAGTCCCGTCCTGGGTGCCGATACTAAGGAGGCACAAGGCGGGACTATCGTGGGAACTTGGTTCACGCAGGTTACACGCCGCGATTGCAGTACGGGCGCGGAACTGTTAACTTTTCCCGCGATCAATGCCTTCACAAGGGGCGGTACGCTCATCGACACGACTACGGGTGCTTCTCCAACTGGGCGCAGCGGAGGACTGGGCTATTGGGAGAAGACGGGAAATGGCACCTATACTGCGGTATCCGTTGCCTTTTTGTTCAACCCCTCAGGCATATTCATCGGAACACAGAAGCTGACGCAGGCGATTGAACTCGGAGGTGATAGGGGACAGTTCACTAGTACCGCTTCGAATGAAATCTTCGATACAAATGGTGTACGGACTGTGCTGGGCTGCGCGACCGCGGTCGGAAGGCTGCTGTGAAGAGCGTTGCGACGTCGCTAGTGTGGAGGTTATTACCAATAAAGGAACTCATGAATCGACAGCCGGCCTTCGCGCGAATCCACTGTGGCTCTCTTCAAATGGCGCATCCGGCTGAAACTCGTAGATTCCCGTATAGGTAGTCGGTTGCGCAGTGGTTGCCGGCTGTGGGCTTACAGCCGGCCTAAGACGCGGGCCGACTGCGCGGTCATCGGCTGGCAAAGTTGGGGGAGGCTCCCGGGTTGCTGTCGGCTTTTCGTTCGGCGTTTCACGCCGACGCACAGAGTAGGGCGGACGCTCTTGGCGTCTGCCCATGAAGTTATTCCACTTCCCTCGGCGCGTTGTAGCCGGCTTTCGCGATAACCTGATATTTCATCGGCTTGCCCTTCTCATCCGTAATCCGAAGCGGCTCGCCTTGTGGATTCACCAGCTCAACTTTGATCTTGCGGAACTTCCCATCCCGCACCTGATTGGTCGGGTGATAGGTAACCGAATACTGGTTCCGCAGCGAATCCGAGATCGATTTGTAAATCGATGGATACTCGCCCAGGAAGCGCGGGAAGAAAGACTGCCCGCCGGTCTCTTTGGCAAAGGTTCGCATCTGATTATCCGCTTGCAGGAAGTCCAGTCGCGCAATCGGACCCATGTACGCGTCGGCCATCAACCGCATGGCCTGCAGCAGGCTAATCGCGTAAATCGGCACCGCGGCTTGCTGAATCGCTTTGCGGGTCTTATCAAAGGTCAGCTTGCTGAAAGTGTCGCGGCCCGACGCGATCAGCACAATCGCTTTTCTTCCTTCGATACTGCTCATTCGGTCGGCCGTATCCACCAGGGCGTCGTACAAGTTGGCCTCTGAGAAAGCCGCGATCCGCAGCCGCTGCATGGCCTCCTGCGTCTTTGATCGGTCGGTGGTGAAATCCGACAGGATCTCGGGTCGCATGTCATAAGCGACCACGGCGACGTAATCCTCCGGCTTCAGCGTTTCCACAAAGCCGTAGGCCGCCACCAGCGTCTCATACCAGCCTTGCGACCAATACTGCTGGAACAAGTTGCTAAACTCAACCACCATCGCGACCGTCATAGGAGCTTCGTTCCCGGTGTTGAAGCTGGCAATCTTCTGCGGAACGTCGTCCTCGAGCACCCGAAAGTTGCCAGCCGGAATCTTCGGAATGAACCGGCCTTTGTTGTCCATTACCGATACGTCCAGCTGGACGGTATTCACGTCGGCTTTGAAGGTGGGCAACCCTTCCGGGATGTCATGATCCTTCTTTGAAAATTTCGAGGGGATCTTCGGTTCGTCTGCCTCAGTGGGTTGGGTGTCTTTCTTGCGAGGCTTCGCAACGGTCTCTGAAGACGACGAAGCGGGACCCTGCTGCGCGAGCACCCGGTGCGCCAGCACGCCCAACTGACTGGCAAGCAAACAGACCCCCGCTATAGAGGCTGGGACTTTGAGGGATTTCATAGGCTACTTGAGGGAACTATATCAAAACGAGAGACGTGACTGAGCGGGGGGCCGTTTCCGGGCGAGTGAGAAAATCCTTTCTGGGCTATTACCGCGATTGGCGCCTTCTGTTGACCGCCACTGTGGTGGTTGCGGCCGATCACGCCTTTCGAGGGACATTCTTCCCACTGTCCGTCTTTGGCGTTCTGGCGTCCAGCCCGTGGCGCTGGCTTTAGTCCCAGTTGCTTCTGCAATGCCGCAAAGACGGGAGGACGGGGGTGCAGGCTCAGCTGAAAGCGGTCGAAAAGTCGCACAAAGGGTCACAGCCAGAAACAAGACTCGTCGTGTCACGTTGGTCCTCTTTTGTGCAACAGTGTCTTCTCTTGATAAGCGACACGGCTGCGTCTGGAATGACAAATTCCGCGCCTCTGATCCCTCAAAGGACATTAGGCGTCCGTCGGTCTGGATTCGTCACGGTGCCTGCCGGAAGAAGTCCCAAATCTCGTTCGCGGCGTGGAAGTCGCGGTTGGAATGGCCGAGCAGGCGCCAGCCGTGGGTGGCGGGATGAGGTACGTTGTGGCCGCCACCCTGAATCTTGATGAGCGTCACATTGCGCTTGCCGGGGGCGGTCCAACGTTGGCGTTCGGCAGTACTTCCATCGCTCGGGTCGGTGTCGGGGAATTGCGTCCTTACTGCAGGACCGCCCAGTCCATCGAGCTTCAGGAAGTAGTCGATGCTCGCCTGCGCCGACAGAGCGGACCCGCGACTGCCATACACGCCGTAAAGCGCGACGTCGCCGCCGTCCCACGGGTTATAAGGGTCGGCGCTGCCGTTCATGAGCAGCATCGACACCGGCTCGCCCTTTGGTCTGATGAGCAGGTTCTCCGTTGTTGGCACGCTGGAGACGACGGCGGCATAGGCGCGCGCGAAATCCGGCGTTTGCAGCGCGAGCCGAATCGCCATGGAACCGCCATTCGACACGCCGGTCACGTAGACGTGTGCGCGATCAGCATCATAGTCCTTGACGAGGCGATCGACGAGTGCCTGCAAGAACCCCACATCGTCCACATTCTCGCTCTTCGCGGCATACGACCCCTTCACTTTGCAGTCGTTCCAGTAGCCGTCGTACCCCTGCGGATAGACCGCGATGAAACCATGTTCCTCCGCGAGAAGGTCGAAGTCGTATCCGTAGACCCGCCGCGCTCGCTCCCCGGTGCCCATCGAGCCATGCAGCGCAATCACCAGCGCCGGATGCGCCTGCAGTTTCGCGGGCACATAGGCGATCCATGTTCGCGTACGGCCTCCGTGGTCCAGCCTGCCGGTCTCGACCTTGCCGGGCAATTGCGGCTTGAGCGGCAACTCGTTACGGAGCGCAAAAAGCGCTAGACCTGCAAATGCGATGAGCACAACAACGACGCCCACAGCCGCAATCTTAAGCCATTTGCGCACGATTCCTCCTGCGGAACGTGAAACTCATTAGCTTCGCGGCTCGAGTGCAACTTGCTCTGCGGGCGGAACAGCAACCGGTCGCCAATCGCGGGCATGACACAATCGCGGAGTTAGTATGGAGCAGCAGCGAGGTGTCTCCGGCCGCCGCCCCAGCGTGGCCTTTGGATATAGTTCGTTGTTTGCGTGCTCATACTTTCATGCGGAGTTGAGGCGATTGGCGACCCAAGAGACTCGTCGCCAAGAAGGACCCCGCGGCTATGAACAGCGCAAAGCACATGCGCCAAAGATGCCGCGCCACGCGAGGTGCGCATGGCCGGCAGCGACCGTCAATATGACCAAAAGCGCGCCCCAATCGAAGATGTCCGTTCCCCCCTGCCTGCGCCTTGCCGTCGTCCATGCCGTTGCAACAAGATAAAACACGAGAACACCGTTGAGACCCCGGTTGCCGACATGCTGAGCATGGATAAGACGAACACTTTTCCTGCCAGGCTATGCCGGCGCCTTTGCGAAAAAACATTGCGGCGGCCCCAGACAGCAGCCCTATGGTCGCGGCGCAGTCTGGCCCGATTGCAGGCTCAGCAGTCCGCGCACTGAGAGGATGACGGAGAAGAGCGCGGTCACACCGAGGGCGATGAGCGTCCAGACCCAGAAAAAGATTCCACTGGAATGGGCGATCCTGCCGCCGACAAGTCCCGCCCCCCTCATGTGAGCGAGGGGCATAAGCGACCCAAGGAGCGACCCCAGGAGGATGATGACGTACCCCAATCGCCGTTCGCCGAGCACCAGCGTCCCATACAGCCAGACGACCAGGGTAAGTATTCCACTGATGTGC
>JBBRKX010000192.1:0-7754 GCA_038231675.1 Chthonomonadales bacterium
CGGAAGTCGGAAGAAGACCGCCAATGACCAAATGGCCCACCGACCCAGCGACCCAGCGACCCAGCGACCCAGCGACCCAGCGACCCAGCGACCCAGCGACCCAGCGACCCAGCGACCCAGCGACCCAGCGACCCTAATTATGCGGCAATCGCCGCCTAATTTACGCGAGTTTGGCCGTAGGCCGCAATCAATTGCTGGTCAGTTGTGTGAATGTTGTCCAAGAAACGGGAGAAGGGAGCTTATGCGAAGGGTTTGCAGCTTCGACCAGTCGCCCCTTCGCCTGTTTTTGGGGCAATCGAAGCGCGCTCCGAGAGCTCGCAGTAGCGTGGGGATGGGGGATGGGGGCCTCCTGAAAATCCACCCTCGTCAACTCTGAATTGGTCCTACAAAAAAAGTCTCTTGCCTAAACGGGAGGGCTGTGCTATAATCTAACCTGGTAGGGCTACCCGTTACCCTGACTCTGTCTAAGCCCACCCCAGCTTTGTGCTTTCCCCCCATCAGAAGCGTGCTTCCTAGGAGGTAGAACTCGTCTTGAATAGAGTAAAATCCATACTCGTCTGCCTTTCCACGCTGTCGTTGCTTAGCCTTCTTATAGCCTCTCCGGAAAACGCTGCCGCGCAACTGGGCAGAATTTCAAACGCTCAGAGGCCGCCCCGGGGAAAGCCATTCATTGGTAATTTGCCGATGCCGAAGGAGGTAACGCGCAAAACGCTGCGTAACGCGAAAGGCCGGGCGGAAGTCGCGACGCCACAGACGGTGGACATAACCGCGAATACGAATACCGCCGGCAAAGTTGTGACAAATCGTAATCCTTTTTGGGGGAAAGACGAACAGTCGATAGTTTTTGATTCCGACCGCGCAAACATAAACGGCACGGACAAGAACACGGATGGAAAATTTCATATCTATAAGATGCGGCCGGACGGAGGCACCCTGGCCGCGCTCACCGGTCCTTTGTCCACGCCGGTCGTCGGCAGCGGCTCCTCCCAATCGGAACCTGCATTTAACGGCGGCTCTTCCGCCATTGTATACATCGATACGGCATCGGATGGTTCCGTCGACCTGCGTGAGCGGAACCTCGCTACGAACGTGGACAGGTCGATACTGAAGTCAAATCTTAAGTTTGCGTTCACCGCGCTCAATCACCCCGAATATGGTTTCTCGGCCACCGGCAGCGTCGGCATCCTTTTCGCCGGCAAGCGCGACACGGATACCGTGTTTAAGCTGTGGACAGTCGATACGCAGACCGGCAGCGTGGGGCAGATTACGTTCGGCGCATCGGATGACAGGAATCCAACCTTAAGCCCCGACCCGAACAAGCCGGTGATCGCGTTCGACTCTAATCGCGCCGATGGGGCCGGTAACACTACTAAAGCCAAGCGCGACGTTTGGGTGATGGGCGCGAATCCCAATATTCAGGCGGCAGTCCAGGTTACGAACTTCGCTCCCGGAGGCGTTCCTTCGGAAAATATCGAGCCCGCGTGGTCCACGAATAAGATTGACCAACCGACCGGAAGCCAGCAGATAATAAACGGCCAGCAGCTTCTTGGATTTGCTACGACGCGCGTTGATACGGCGAATGACGGTAATGCCAACGCAGTGGGGACGACCCACGACATCTATTGGCTGAAGGTGCAGATCGGTGTCGACCCGAACAACGCGTCGCAATTTACCGTTATCAATCCTGAGTCCGCCACTAACACGGCGTTCAAGCTCTCGACCGACGACCCGGCGCACCAATTCGATGACCGTCGGCTAACGTGGCCTCAGTTCATCAGCACCTACCGGGTTGCGTACATCACAAACCGCAAGGGCTATAACGGCGTCACCAAAGTGTCGGTGGGCCCCACGCCCGAGACGGATATTTTCACGTCCACTCTGATTGACCTCAACGCGCCTACGCTCGTGCGATTCGATTCCGGCACGGGAGAGATTGTCGGCGTATCTCCTCGAGTCACCTCGCCCGGCTCGAAGGTCACTATCTCGGTCAAGCTCATCGATCTGGAGAGCGGCATTCGCGATGTTTGGGTGCAGATCAAGAATCCGAACAGTAAATACCAATCCTCCGATGGGGTCGAGCACAAAATCTACCTGTTGGCGGGCGGATCGCTCGACCAGAGCAACTTCGTAACGGACAATCGACTCGAATACGATATGGAGCGCATCTTCGTCGGGGCCGATCCCAGCGATCCGCGCGTGAACAGCTATGGCGCTCCGGCATATATTGCAAGCCAATCGGACTTCTTTGCCTTCTCAGGAGTGTCGAATCCTCCGGACGAGAGCTGGCTCAAGCTCAACCCTAAGGGCGCGCCGGACGCCGATGGGGTAATTACGTTTGAAGCCGACTGGACGACACCCGCGTTCGGTTCGGACTACGTTATAGACGTCATTGCGTACGATAACTCCCTGAATCCTTTCACTCAGTCGGGGACGGACCGGGGATCGAACTGGAAGATTTACGACAACATCTGGGGATTTAGCACGCAGGTCTTCCAGCCGAGTCGGAATATCCTATTCGTGAGCGATTATGCCGCCGGCCAAAAGTTCTTCGGCTCGCGGTTCGGGATCAGCTCGCTCATCAACGTTTCGCAAACGTTCTGGGGCACAGAGAGCTACATGACCGACATGGATGTCGCTCTGCTCCCGAAAACCTATCGAAGTGGAACTACGGTTGGACAAGTCATTGATGCGCGCAATACGTTAGGCGTGAATTCGTACCGTGACTTTCTGACGGATGACGGTACGCGCGTGGATGGGTTCCCGGTTCCCGCAACGCAAACATACGACATTTGGCGCATTATGTGTCGCGGCCCTGTTCCGGACTCCGTTCTCCAGCAATACGCTCCGCATTCGGAGAGCCAACCGCCCGACACGATAAACGGGGAAACCACTCCGAGATCGGTCCTTGTTGCTCCCCGCTGCGTCATTTGGCATGCTCCTTATACAGGCAACCTGTTCACCGGGCCGGGAACGCTGACGGACCTGTCGACGCAGGTTCAGCTCCTCAACTTCCTTAGCGCGGGGGGCCGCCTTGCCGTAAACGGGCAGGACGTCGCATGGGCGCTCACTCTCGGCGGCCAGACGAATAGTCAGTTTCTTTCATCGGCCCTCCGGGCTACGTTCGTCGCGGACTCGGCGGGATTTACCTTCAGCAACATTCCGTCGGGGTCCTTTCGTCCGACATGGTTCATAGCAGGCCCCTACGCCATGACCGCGGCCGGAGTGTATAATCCGATCTCCAATGACCCCTGGCGCACGCCAAACAAGTACTTTGGTTCGACCCACCATGTCTGGCTGGGCCCTCCATTCCCGCCAGGCGATGCAGACTACATATCCAACGAAACCGAATACTTTACGGCGGGCAGCGACCCAACCCAGCCGCATACCGCTCAGACTGCAGGCGGCGCCGGGTATCCAGATAGCGTTACACCCTTAGCGCCGGCCATTTCCGACTTTACCTATGCGGGAGGCGGCACGGCAGTCCAGCACTACGCAGATCCCGCGACCGGACAGCGTGTTGTCTATATGCCGATGGGTATTGAAGGTCTGTTTACAGACTTCTATACCGGGACCAATGTCGTATTCTACAAGAACCGGCGTTCCGAGACGATGCACAATACCGTCTGCTGGCTGCGAACCGGCACATTCACCGGAACGGTCGTCAATACGGAGGGCGGGCAGCCGCTCCCGAACGTTCTCGTCCGGCTCTCGAATACGGTCGATGCGCAGGGCAAGCCCATCATCAAGTACACAGCGCTAACGACCGCAGGCGGCACATATGTGGTTAACGGCGTGGAACCCGACGACTACGAAGTTTCGGCGGTGCTTCCCGGTTTCTCAACTCAGAAACGTAACTTCACAACCACGCACGGCGGCTATCGAACGGACATTTCGTTCAAGATGACCAAGGCCGAGCCGGCGTCCATTAAAGGCAAGATCACAAGGACAGACGGCACGACGGCGATTCCGGGCGCAGTCATTACCGCAACGGATCTCACGACCCCGACGCTCGTCTATACTACGGTCAGCGATGCAAATGGGGATTACTCCTTTGATCGCATTCCGGCGCTGACACGCTACAAGCTCACCGTCACGGCGACCGGATACGGATCGAGTATTCCCGACAGCTACATTGTGGAAGATCCGAACGATCCGACAAAAAACAACCTGCTTCAGCCGGCTACCGTCTACAAGCCGTACGACTTTAAGCTAAAGGCGGTGCCCGGCAACGTAACAGGCTTTGTCTACGTGAATAATAACGGAGCCCAGGGAGCGCCCATCGCGGGAGCCACGGTAACTGCTACCGTGCTCGGCGGGGCGACCGTTACAGCGATAACGGACGCGAACGGCGCGTACAGCTTCAATGTTGCGAACACGCCGCCCAACGGCCTGGATCCTGGGGCAGCATCACTCGTAGCTACCGCGCCCGGATATGCCCCGAATGCCCCTGTTACGGTGAATGTAATCACCGCGCAGACGGTAACCGCGCCGGTAATTCTGCTGAGCCCGGTTGCGCCCGGATCACTCTCCGGCCTGGTAACCAGGACAAGCGACGGAGCGCCGCTTGCCGGTGTTCTGATCCAGTTGAAGGACGCCAATGGCAGCGTTGTAACCAGTACGACAACGGTTGACGCGCAGACGGTCAACGGCTATAAGTTCAACTACCTGATAGCCAGCGTGCCTGCCGGCGTCACCTATACGGTCACTGCACAAAAGGATGGTTTCACAGCCATCCCCGCTACGCAGACGGCCGCCGTCACCAGCGGCGCCGAAACCAAGAACATCAACTTCCAGATGGAGCCGCTGCATACATTCTCGGCTTCTCTATCGATGGTGTCGGCGCCCTATGACTACACCAACCGGTCGGAGAACATCGCCGAGCTGTTGTCGGTACCACCCGGCGATCCGGCCTTCCTGCTGGCAACCTGGGACGTAGGACGTTATGTCTACTTCCCGACTCCGCCGGCAGACAAGTTCCGCCTCGGGCGAGGCTACTTCCTGGGATACAAGACCAACCTGCCGCTGAGTATCCAGGGCACGCCCGCCGATGCAACCCGGCCATTCGACATCAGCCTTGCGCCGGGCTGGAACATGATTGGCGACCCGTTCCTCTTCGACATCGACTGGACAAAGTCGCAGATCGTGGATGGAGGCGTGGTTAAGACATACGATCAAGCCGTGTCGTCGGCGGCGATTGGAGCCGCGCTCTACAGCTACCAGAGCGGCACGTACGTGCTGGACTTCCGCCTGACGCCCTGGCGTGGCTACTGGGTTCGCGCCTACCGCGCAGTCACTCTCCGCATTGACCCGGTCAACGGGAAGATTGGCCGCGCAGCCGCGACGCATGTTGCTGCCGGCCGAGCGGTGCTCCGAGGCGGCGACGGATGGACGCTCAACGTCCGAGCGAATGTCGGCGACGTTAAGGACGAGGATAACCACCTGGGCGTGACCAGCCGCGCCACCAATGGGTTCGACGGGTACAAGAGCGAGAAGCCGCCCGTATTCGGAAGTCGGTTCGTCTACCTCACGTTCGACCATAAGGACTGGGGCGAGCGGTCCGGCGGATATGGAGTCGATCTCCGCTCCGCCTCTACGCTGACAAACACGTGGGATTTCAGCGTCCAGACCAACGTCGCGAATAGCTCCGCGTCGATAAGCTGGCCGAACTCCTCCGTGGTTGGCCGCAGCACCAGCCTTACGCTGACCGACCTGGCAACGGGGCAGGTGCGTGACATAACCAACTCCAGCAGCTACAGCTGGCAGACGGGCGATAAGCCCGCGACACGGCAGTTCCGCATCGAGGCCGCGCGGAATACGACAAACAGTGCTCTCCGCGTAACTAACCTGACTGCCCGCTCCACGCGTGCCGCAGGCGCTACCAACATAAGCTACAACTTGAGCAACGCTGCAAACGTGGAGATACGCGTGCTCGGTGCAAGCGGTACCACCGTACGCCACGTTTCCAGCCGTGCAACACGCGCGGCAGGGGTAAACGAGGTTACGTGGGACCAGCGTAACGAGCAGGGAAGCGCCGTGCCGTCCGGAGCCTACACCGTGGAGGTGAAGGCGCAAAGCACGGACGGACGTACAACCGCCCGACAGATAGCTACGGTTATCATCACACGCTAAGCAAACTGTAGGAAGCGCGGCTGCGGCGTACACCGCAGCCGCGTTCTCCGCAGCTAGACGAGATCACCGCCAGCGCCCGGCTCTACATGCCGGTGACGCTGCAGGCAGACAGATCACCAGGGAGGACATGCGCCCCTCTCCGGTGAAATGCCATCTTCGACACTTTACCTCACGAGGGAGGAACTCTCAGAGTGAAACGGATCAGAAACAGCAGGGCCGCCCGGATCCTCAGCTGGGTGCTCACAGCCGCCATGATCTCGCCGATTTTATTCGGCTTGATCGCACCCCAGCGAGCATATGCACAGCAAGGAAGCACGCCAACGGCGGGTAACCTTCTGACTGTTATCGTAACCGACTTCGTCAATGCGGACAAAACCAGGCCGGGCGGAGACGCTCTCGCCCGTTTTGCCCAGGACGCGGTTGCCGTCGAGCTGGCTTCCTCCGCGCGCTTCGAAGTGTTGAAGCGGGATGAGGTGACCAAAACGGCGAATGAGCTCGGTTATCGCGCGCCATACGACCAGGCTCAACTGTCCAAGATCGCTCAGACCCTGGGAGCGAATGCCGTCGTTGGCGGCGAAGTCGCCTACGTTAGGACAGATGCCGGCAAGAAGGGTTCTCCAGCCCGCCAGGTGAACGTCGGACTTAAGATTCGTATCCGCGACGTAACCTCAGGAGAGCTTCTGAATGGCGCCGCCAAGGTTGGCGAGGCGTTTGCCAAGCCCGGTCAGAGCGATCTCGAATCACTTTCACAGGAAGCTGTAAGCAAGGCAGCGGTTTTGGGCGTTCGTGAAATACTTGCATACACGCTGCCCGAAGGCATTGTTACCAATTCCGTGACCCAGGTCAGCGGGACTACCGTGCTAATCAACCGCGGCTCCCGCGACGGTATCGAAAGCGGCATGGAGATGCTGGTGCTGCGCAACCGGCAGCGAGTCGGGAAGATCCGCATTTCCAACGTTTTCGCAACCGATTCGGAAGCGCGCGTAGTAGAGAATCTGCTTGGAATTTCACCTAGCGATACCGTGCGGGCCACATTCCCCGAAAGGGATTTCGCCCGCAATGGCGATATAATCAAGCCCAAGAAGACCGCCAGCGGCAGCACTATCTCTACGCTTGGAAAAGTCCTGCTGGTAGTCGTTATAGGAATCGTCATCGCGACCGCCCTGAAATCCGGCGGATCAGTTACTGGCGTAACTGCCGAGTCCGATATACAGAACAATGCCCCGACCGTTCGCATGACATGGCGCGATAACCTCTTCGGAGGTAACACGCTTGAATATCATGTATGGCGAACGCCCGACCACGCCTTCAACTTTTCAGGAACGCCCATAGCGGCCGTCGGCGGAGGAGTGCGGACGTACAACGACTTCCCCGCGCCGTCCAGCTATTGGGATGGGGTGAAGAGCTTCCTGCAGGCGCCTAATCCGTCGACAGCGGGCGGTAATAACGGCGGTAACGGCGGCGGCGGCAATGGGACAGCGACAATCATAACTCCCGGCGTCAGCCCGACGAATCCACCTCCGCCCGGATTTACCATTGGCCGTACGGTGCAATATCAGATAACGGGCATCATTCGCCGTATATCTGCAAGCACCAACAATAATGGCGGCGGTGGCGGCGGCGGC
>JBBRKX010000193.1:0-7735 GCA_038231675.1 Chthonomonadales bacterium
CTGAATTAGCCATAATAGTCATGTGCCGCGCCGAAATCAGACGCTCAAGAAAACAAACACAACACATTACAAAATAAGACAATTTAACTCAAGAGAAGATTAACGGTTAATACACTAGGAGTAGGCAAGATGATCGCAACCGCAACTGAGGTCAAGAACCGGTTCGGAGAGTTCATGGACAAGGCACAGCGCGAGCCGGTTACGGTCGATAAGTCAGGCCGGAGCTACGCGGTGCTCATCAGCTTTGAGGAGTATCAGAGGCTCTCGGCCCTAGAGGACAAAATCTGGGGCGAACGGGCTAAGGAAGCGGAGAAATCTGGCTTCGTTGGTCCTGAAGAAGCCCAGAAGTTACTGGATAAGCTGTAGACCTGGCAATGGACCTCCTGGACCGTCAGGAGAACGTGAATGAGGCATCTCGATATCAGCCGCAAAGCGCATAAGTTCATTTCCGGATTTGACGCTAAGCAGTTTCGCCAGGTGGTAAGCAAGATGCTTGACCTCCTGAACAATCCGGAGCCTGCAGATTCCGGAAGGCTCAAGGGGTACGACTATGAGCGCGTTGACTTTGGCGAGTACCGCATCGTCTACCATTTCGATGCCGATACAGTATACGTCTTGCTGGTAGGAAAGCGCAACGACGACGAGGTCTATAAGGATCTCAGCCGCCTGTAGGTAGTCTGAGAGGCCTGGGGAACATTCCATGCCTCTTTTATTCCTTACCTCCTGTCTTCAGGGCAGCTATGGTCTGATCTAGACCGAAATGGATTACTCGTTCAAATTTGCGTGCGTCATGTCGGACTATGTCAATCTTCGCCGTCTGGTCTCCGTAGACATAAGTCCCCATCTTCAGCTTTCCAATTCCTGCATCGCGAATGATAGGGGGTAGGCCTCAGCAAACGCCATGTACGCATCGTGCCTGATCTCAGGGAAGAAGGTGTCGCGGATTACTCCGGCCTCAGTTTTCAGTTCGTTCCTGTCCATGTAGACTGTGCTCATAACTGAGTAGGGCCCGTAGATCGCACTGCGCACTTCTAACGGGCTAACACTCCGGAAATTTTCTGTTTCTTATCCTCGATTCCGGGGAGGGCGGCATCGTCGCCGCGCCCGCCGTCCAGAACCCGGTCGATGAGGCCATACTCCAGCGCCTCGTACGCGGAGAAGTGATAATCGCGGTCCATATCGCGCCGCAGCTTTTCGCGGTCCTTGCCGCTGGCCCGGGAATAGAGGCCGAGGATGGCTTCGTACTGACGGTTCATTTCCTCCAAATAGATCTTCGCGTCCGCGAGATTCCCCTGGTACCCGCCGCTTGCCTGGTGAATCATGATGCGCGCATGGGGCAGGGCATACCGCTTGCCAGGCGTTCCCGCAGCCAGCAAAGCCGATCCCATGGAAGCAGCCATGCCCACGCAGACGGTGGCGACGTCGCACCGGATATGGGTCATCACATCGTACATCGCCAACCCCGCGGATACGCTGCCACCCGGACTGTTGATGTAGATATCGATGTCCGCATCGGGGTCTTCCTTTTCCAGGAACAGCAACTCCGCAATGACCAGGTTGGCGACCTGATGGTCGATCTCTTCACCGATAAAAAGGATGCGATCCTTCAGCAGGCGCGAGTAGATGTCATAGGCGCGTTCTCCCCGCGCCGACTGCTCGATCACCATAGGGAGGACGCCCCGGACCATCTGAGGCGGTATCGTGCGAAACAGGTCTATCGGGCGCATGCGTTTATCTCCTTACGACGTAAATCAAGAGAAACCCCGGTCAAAGGGTTAGAACGACTGACGCAATGAAGCGTTTGTGGATGCGTAGGGAGGCAGATGCGCCCCAGCCGAGCCCGGTGATGCGATGGCTCCGGTCCGCCATGCGCTTTCCCATGTATGCCTGCCTGCGAAAAGTCAGGAAAAAGGTTTATGACAGCGTCGGGGTTTTCCACCCGGGTGTCCGCAGGACCGATATGTTCCAGGCGAAGGCAGGTTCCTTCCGCGACGGCTTCCAGTGTCCAGGTGACGAGCGTAGGCGCTCTGTCCTCTTCCGCCTGCCAGGTGTAGGCCAGTCGATGGGGCACTTCCACTTCCACCACCTGGCAATGCACGCTCTGTCTTTTCCCTTCGGCCGATGGGCGCGTGAATCGAAACCTGTGCCCCGGCAGCGGCTTGAACGTGGTGGGAAGCATCCACTGCGCCAGGGCGCGTGGGTCCGTCAGGGCATTCCATACCCGCTCCGGCGAGTGCGCGTATACTCTTTCCATCCGCACCGTACGGTTGTGACGGGCTTCCTCTCTCGATTTCATACGGTTTTCTCCTTGCCCTCCGTGCCGGACTGCTCCCGCAGCAAAGGGGGCGCGTCGTTTGCCGCCGTCTCGTCCAGATAGGCGCCCAGGGCGTTGAGCTTATCGCTCCAGAACGGCGCATAGAAATTCACCCATGCCGCAATCGGCTGGAGCGGCTCCGCGTTCAAGCGATATACCCGCTCTCGCCCTGCCTTCCGCACCGTCACAAGACCTACTTCGCGCAGAATACGGATGTGCTGTGAAATGGCGGAAAGCGTCACATCAAACTGCGCCGCAAGGCTCGTGACCGAATGCTCCCCCTCGCACAACCGGTGCAGCATGGCCCGGCGCGTGGGATCCGCGATAACGGCAAACACATCCGTGGTAGATTGGCGTCGGCTCATAAACGGATTATACATTAGCGAATGCTTAAATGTCAAGCCCTGACCAGTCAAGTTGGGAGATCGGAGGCGTCATAAAGAGACTTCTGATAAGAAGACGAACGACTTCCTTATCCGGTGTCACTGCGCTATGGGAACGAAAAAAGCCCCGCCTCCAATCAGGAAGCGGGGAAATGTCTCTCATGTTGTCCATGTTTCCGGCGTGGACAATTGGATCTCAATGTTATTGTACCGCAAGCCATCGTCCAATTTTATTGCTAATAATTGTCAAATGTTCGAGCGCAAAAATTTCTCCCTAGTATTTTCTGAACAGTTTTGGGCGATTTTCGATTTCATCGCATTTCGGGCATGCCTCTGGCATAATATCGGGTAGTACCTTCGAATCAAAGGAAGCACCGGAATATGACCTTAGCTCGTCCGACCGGCGATGGGACCGGCCTTGTCGCCCACGATCCCTGGCTCGAACCGTATGCCGATCGGCTGCGGGAGCGCTACGCGCATTACCGCCATGCACGCGAGCAACTCGAAGAGTATGGCGGTCTGCTGGGACCTCTCAGCCAGGGGCATCACTACTTCGGTCTGAATCGTGGCGATCAGGACGGGCGATCGGGCGTATGGTATCGCGAATGGGCCCCAGCCGCGCAGTACCTCGCGCTGATCGGCGACTTCAACGGATGGGATCGCGGCGCGAACCCGCTTACGCGCGATGAATGGGGCGTCTGGTCGCTTTTTCTGCCGGACGACGTGTACCGCGATCGGCTGACGCACGGCAGCATGATCAAAGTCCATGTCTATGCGGCGAACGGAGCACACGATCGCATCCCCGCATACATCCGACGCGTAGTCAAAGACGAAGACTCTCCCCATTTTACGGGCCAATACTGGGAGCCAGCCACTCCCTATGTCTGGAACCATACGACTCCGGTGCGCAAAGGGGGACTGCGAATCTATGAGGCGCATGTGGGGATGGCGCAGGAAGAAGCCAGAATTGGCACGTATGCCGAGTTCACCGCCAACATCCTCCCACGCATCGCCGATCTCGGTTACAACGCCATCCAACTCATGGCGATTGCGGAACATCCTTACTATGGATCATTCGGTTACCACGTCTCCAGCTTCTTCGCCCCTTCCTCTCGTTTCGGAACCCCGGAAGAGCTGAAAGCGCTCATCGACGCCGCGCATGGGATGGGAATACAGGTCATTATGGACCTCGTCCATTCGCATGCGGTGAGCAACGTGGACGAAGGTCTGAACCATTTCGACGGCACCGAATACCAGTACTTCCATGCGGGTCCGCGAGGACATCATCGAATCTGGGATTCGCTCTGCTTCGACTACGCAAAGTACGAGGTGCGGCGATTCCTGCTTTCCAATGTGCGCTACTGGCTTGAGGAGTTCAAATTCGATGGATTCCGCTTCGATGGCGTCACAAGCATGCTGTACCTGGATCACGGCCTTGGCAGGGACTTCCGGACCTATGACGAGTACTTCGCCTGGGATGTGGATCGAGACGCGATCTGCTACCTGATGTTCGCGAACGAACTGCTGCATGACATCAACCCGCACGCCCTCTCCATCGCAGAAGATGTTTCAGGGATGATCGGGCTGGCGCGGCCCATCTCGGAAGGTGGATTTGGTTTCGATTATCGGCTGGCCATGGGCATCGCCGATTATTGGACACAACAGCTTAAAGCGAAGACCGACACAGGATGGAACGTCGGTGCGATCTATAAGGCGCTTCTGGACCGCAGGCCGCACGAAAATCATATCGCCTACGTCGAATCCCACGATCAGGCGCTGGTGGGAGACAAGACCTTTGCCTTCCGGCTCATGGACCGGGAGATGTACTGGAACATGGAGAAGGACAAGGAGAATCTGGTTGTCGACCTGGGTGTCGCCATCCTTAAACTGATGCGTTTGCTTACCTTTTCTCTCGGCGGGGAAGGCTATTTGAACTTCATGGGGAACGAGTTCGGCCATCCGGAATGGATCGACTTCCCCCGGGCGGAAAACGAAGATTCCTACCTGCATGCCCGACGCCAGTGGTCCCTCGCAAACGATCCCAACCTGCGCTACGGAGGCCTGCTGAATTTCGATCGGGCTTTACAGCGGCTGGACCAGGATTACGATCTCCTGTCCGATCCGTTTATCGAACTGCTTGCCCTGCATCAGGACACGCGCCAGCTTATCTATCGGCGCGGCCCCCTGGTCTTCGTGGTCAATATGCATCCCACGGAGTCCTATTCGCATCTTCGCATTCCGGCGCCGGATCCGAAAGACTATCGCGTCGTTCTGGACACCGATGCGCTGGCTTATGGTGGGCATGGTCGTCTGGCGGAAGGCGCGGTCTACCCGCGCCAGCAGGTGGCTATGTACGGCCGGAACCAGAGCGTGCAGATGTACCTACCGGCGAACTCCGCACAGGTCCTCGCGCCCCTCACCGCCAGCGAGTAGACTCTCACTCCCTGATCCCGGCTTTCCCGTTCCGGGTGAGGGGTTGGGGGAGAGTCTACTCGCTGGCTGCGTCCTTCTCTGCTTCGTTTTCCGCCTCTTCCTCTGTCCAAAGAACGGCGACGGGAGGGAAATCGTTTACACGAAGCAGGTAGTCACCGCCTGCCCGAGGCACGCGAAACACCACCGCGAAGCCGAAGGCAACGCGGCCCGTCTCCTCATGGGGATGCTGGACCGCCCGTAAGTTTTCCCCCAGGACCAGCACTTTTCCCCCAGGAACCTCAATGGGTACGCCGACAGGCACAAGCGTCTCTGCTTCTTTTTCATTCGGACGAACGGGCTCCAGTCGGAATGATTCCATACCGATCGTCACCGCCGAAGCGCCCGGTCTGGCCTCGCGGTCGCTGATCGTCACCGCAACTTCCAGGAATGCGGTCTTGACAGGGTCGTCCGCGTTCTTGCCCGGCTGCCCCTGGAACACGACGCTCTCCGCTCGCGACACGACCAGATCGAAGTTGCCATCCGAGTGCGGCACTTTATCGCCCAACCGGTAGAGGCTCGCGGGTCCGCCGTCATGTTTGACATAGCGATCCATCCACGCAAGACAGCGTCGAACCTCGTCGAGTTTATGGTTCGGCTCGCTGAGACCGTGTCCTTCGCGGGGATAGTGGACGAACTGCGTGGTCACGCCGCGATGGCGTAGAGCCTGATAGAGTTCTTTGGAGTTGCTGATGAACGTGTTGCTGTCGTCGTCGCCATGGATGATGAGCGTCGGCGTCTTGATCCGGTCGACAAAGCTTCCAGGCGAGAGCCGGCGATAGATCTCCGGATCCTCCCAGTAGTAAGCGCCCAGATAATCGTTGTCCCAGCGGGAAAGCTCCGAGTTGCTGTAGTCGGTCTGAAGATGGAAGATGCCGAACATGGAGATCGCGCCCCGGAACCGGTCCGTCTGCCCGATCGCCCAGTTCGTCATGTACCCGCCGTACGAGCCGCCCATGATCCCCAGCCGATCCGGATCGGCCACGCCCCGCGCGATGCACCAGTCGACCCCCGCCATGATATCGGCAAAATCCCCGCCCCCCAGGTCGCGCCGATTGGCCACCGCGAAAGCATGTCCATACCCTTCGCTGCCCCGAAAGTTGGGCTGCAGGACGGCATAGCCCTCCGCCGACCAGACCACCGGCACCCCATACGAGCGTAGCGCCTGGGTAGCACGGCCTTTAGGGCCGCCATGGACTTGCACGATGAGAGGCACATGCGCTCCCTCCTGATGATCGAGCGGGTAGGTGAGGATGCCCTCGATCGGTGTTCCATCCGGACTATCCCACCGCACGATCTCCTGACGCGGAAGTCGGTGCTGCTTGATGAAATCCACGTTGAGTTCGGTAAGCGCATGCACCCCCCCCGCAGGATCCCTGAGATAAATCTCTTCGAGAGCATCGGCGCTTTCCTGCACCCACACAAGGGACGCGCCGCCGGGATCGATGTCGAGGTCCTTGCGGTTCACGCACCGATCGTCGCCTTCCACGGCTTCCAGAATGGTCTCGGCATCGATGCGGACGAGCCGGCTTCCCACGCCTACGATAGCGAGGGCGAACAGAACGCCGTCCTCAATGCGCCAGTGAAAGTCCGAAATGTCGTAGTCGAACGCTTCCGCCGTCAGTATAGCGCCCGGATCAGGCGGAGCCTCGCCTTCGGGAACCGGGGCGATGAAGAGGGTTTCGCGCGAGTAAGAGAGCGTCGGATCCAGCCACGACAGAAACGCGATGCGTGCGCTGTCGGGGGACCAACGTGGCTGATACTTTCCGCCGGCGCGCTCGACCCGTTTGATGGCGGTCCGCTCGCTCAGGTTGAGAACGAAAAGATCGACAAGATGATAATCGTTGTCGTCGCCGGTGTAGTTGGTGGCGTAGCAGAGCCTCTCGCCGTTCGGGGCGAGAGAGAACTCGTTAGTGCCGTAGTCGGCGGTATATAAAAGTTTTGGCGAAGAAGCGTGAATGCCGATGCGCCAGAATTGCCTGCGCAGTCGCTCCTCATGCTCCACCGTGGGATCGATTTTGCGCCGATTGCGCTCGTCTTTCCGCACGCTCTCGAGGGGGCTGACACGCGGCTCGGGTGCAAGGAAGACGATTTCGCGTCCGTCGGGCGTCCATTCGTAGTCGAGGATGCCTTCCTTCGCCGCAGTCAGCTTGCGCGCTTCGCCGCCATCGATGGGCAGAAGCCAGACCTGTTCGGTGGGATCGTCGTCCTCGTCGTCAGGTTCCGGCTCGGACGCATCGTATCGGGCGGAAAGAAAGGCGAGATAGCGGCCATCCGGCGACCACTGGGGCGCGTGATAGTAGTAGAAAATGTTTTTATAAGTGACCGCATGGAGGGCGAGGGGCTGCACGGCGCGGGTGTGCGTGTCGAACGACCACAGCGCGGTTCCCGGCAGGCGCTCGCCGTCCTCAAACATAAACCATTCGATGCGCTCAAACGCGATCCAGCGGTCATCGGGCGACCACGCGAGGGTATCGGGACTGCTGTAACGCTGTTGTTGTGGGCTGTAGGGCCGATCCGGGCAAAGCAGTTCGGGCATAAACAGGGCGTGAACCCGTTCCAAATCCTC
>JBBRKX010000194.1:0-7704 GCA_038231675.1 Chthonomonadales bacterium
AGATGACGAAATGCGCGCCGCGAAGCGCCTCTTCGATCGCCCCGGGCACACTGTTCGTTTCATCGAATTGCACCACATTTACGCCGGCGTCCGTCAGCATCTTCGCATAGCTCTGCAGGTCCACCGTAAACGGGTTCGGCTCGTCCGCCCGGCGTCCCTCATATTTTCCGGAAAGAAGGACGGCCGTAAAAGCACTGGATCGAGGCGGAGTGACTACAGGGGAAGTGGTTTCGTCAGAGCCGCCGGGCTGTTCTCCAGATGGTGGAAGTGTTGTTTTGGAGGGGATGCCGAGTTGTTCGTCGCCCTGGTCGTAAATTTGAGGCGTCGCATTCGGATTACCGTCTGGCCCGGCGGTTTGTGCCGGCGCGACGCCCGTGGCCGCAAGGAACCACAGGATGGCGCAGGCAGCGATGTTCGCCGTTTTGTGCTTGTCCAGTCCGATCATGTTCGCCCCAATCCTTTATATCGAATATTCCGCCCGTCCGTAGTTTCGGTTTGTCGCGTCAACCCCTTCAGGTTGGCGCACGTATGCCCTTCAGGAACAGATTCCATAAGACAGGCGAAGACGGCGTTGCGGGAAGGAAGGGCGCGTCAGCGCGCCGATCGATTCACAAGGACTTGCGCTTGTACGAGCGCAGGGCCACGAGCGCCGGCAGAAGGATCGCCAGGAGGCCGAGTGCCCAGGGATAACGCATCCAGGTGGATTGCAGCGGCAGATTCCGCACATCGGTCCCGGCGCGCAGAAGAATGCGGAGTGGCGGCAAACCCTTTGCGTCACCCCCTGGCGCGATGCCAAGGATTCCGGTCACGGAAACAAGCGTTCCAACCGGTGGAGGCGTCAGGTCCAGTTTCGTCGCCTCGACCCCGGACTCCTTCAGCCCTTCGCTGGGAACGTCGATACGCGTTCCACTTTCGTCCAGAACGAACCCCCCGAACGACGATGCGGTCACCGTTCCCTTTACTTGAACCAAAGATCCAATGGGCGCCGTGTCTGTTTTGAGCGCCTCTCCGGTCGGCGTAATTGCGGCGGGCTGCGCCGAGGAAGGAGCGATGTCCGTGAGACGCACCCGGGATGCATCGATCGCGGGCTCTCCCTCAATCGACCGCCATAGCCCAACGACAGAAACAATGTCGCCCGGCTGGAAGGGGAGGGGCGGTATCGTGGCGAGTCGGACACGGACGCCGCCACCCTTTGGGTCGAGAACATAAAGGTTTCCCGGATAGGTGTCGGATCCCAGGGACACCATCAGGTTTTGGAGCCGAACCGGCGTTCCCTCCGCGGCCCGAAAGGAGTTGGGGCTTCGACCTTCCAGGGCCGCAATCGAGTCAGCCATCGATATAGACGCGCTTCCGACCGTAAAAGCTTCGGTCGTCACCGCGCCTGCGAGAATTTTTGTCTGCCTCCGCTGTTTCGCATAACCGGCAGCCGAAATGCTGACCCGATAATCCCCGGCGGGCAGAGCGATGGCCGCATAGAATCCCGTGCCGTCCGTGCGTCCTTTCCATCGTCTGCCATGTCCCTCGACAGTGACCTCGGCGCCATCTATCGGGTCGAGCGCCGGGGTCAGCAGGAAGCCTTTCACGATTCCCGTGCGGGGGTGGGTTTTCCAATCCATGGCGGGGATCGGGACATCCGTTGGAAACGGGGGTGTTCCGGAGTTTGCGGGACCCTGCGCGCTGCTGTCCCCGGCGCCGGCGGATACGGTGGTTGGACCGGAAGCGGCAGCGGGTTGGCCGAGAGCGTTGTAAAATTCGGGTTGATATTGCAGCTCTTTATGGGATCCGGAAGCGCTCTTCTGCACACTGGCATTGGTTCCGGCATACGAGTAGAGCATGATCCCATACGGCAACCGGCCTTTGCGACTCGGGCTCCGTGCGATCTGCATCAGCGCGAGAGAGTCCGGGATCGTGTTCATCCAGTTCCCGATCGCGACCGTCGCGGCGCGTTTGTACTGATGGTTTTTGATCCATTCGCTCCAGTTCACCTGGTACTGCGTCGCCGAGCCTGCCTGAAAATAGGTCATTGGGCAGGCGAGATCGATCATTCCCTCTTGAAGCCAGCTTCGCCAATCTTGATAAACGCGATTCATGGCGGCGGACTTCGTGTACCAGTCCGTTTCCTGATGTGGCCCGTCTCCCCAGGTGATGACGGCGGCTGAGACCACGACGTTTGGGTTGAGCGCGATGGCGTGCGCGTAGACCTTACGCACCAGAGCCGTCACCTGATCCCTGCGCCATTGCTTCCACGTGGGGTCTTTTGGAATGGGGAGATCGCTGCCGGGGATTCGCGCGATATCCGAGCGGTTGCGGTATAGGGCTTGAAATCGCGCCACGCTGACAGGGTTGTAACCCCAATCCGCACGGCCGTAGCGCACGAAATCGAAGTGGATTCCGTCGACCGGATAGTGCCGGACGACATCCAGATAGATACGAAACGTCCAGTCCGCGGCATCGGGGTTGCCGGGATCGATCTTATAGGCCTCGTTGTCGTCGGGGTTATTCTTTGCGTTGACCGAAAGGTATTCCGGATGAAGCTGCGCGACATGGTGCTGGGGCTGATGCATCCCCTTGCCGACCGCACAGGTGTTGATCCAGGCATGGACCGCGATACGCGGTTGCATCGCATGCGCGTGCTCGATCAGGTAAGCGAGCGCGTCGAATCGCCCTGTATCGTCGTTAGCCCACGGCTCATAATGGGATGCATAATACGCGTCTCCTCCCTTGCGCATCTGGGCAAAGATAGCATTGCAATGCGCGTCATGCAGCCGACCGAGCAGCAGATCCACCTGTTCGGGAGTCTTATAGCCGTCATTGAAGCCATCCGCCCAGAATGCGCGCAGCTCCGGTCTGGCGGCGGATTGCGCGCGACCGTGAGAAGTCGGGAAGAAGAGAAAGAGCAAAAATATAAGCAAGGGGAGGTGACGAGTCTTCATACCTCTATCGTAATCTTCCCGCCCCGATTTGTCAACCATTTGCCGTAACCCGCAATCCCGTGCAAGGCAACCTGTTATATTACGGTGCGATGTGGTACAATTCGGGCAATGCGAATTAACATGAAAACTGGAAAGTGAGAAACCGATCCGTATGTCGCTGTTAACGCAATTCCTATCCGGCACGGCCTGGGTCCTTTATGGCAGCTTCTTCGAATGGTACTATCACAAATACTGGATGCATATGCCGCGTGTGCCGAAAGAGGCCTTTCGCGGACATACTATCGTCCATCATGGGCTATACAAGGGAGATGATCGCTACTTTGTAAAAGAGGGAGAGCATCCGGAACACATTCTCCTCAAGGCGTACGCGCTGCCCGCGATCATTCTCGCGCATCTCCCTGTTGTTCTAGCCATCGAGCATTTTCTGATTCCCCACACGGCGATCGGCGCACTGGTCGCCTGTGTCTTGTATTTCGTCGTTTACGAATATTGCCATTGGAACATGCACGTTCCGCGCAATCACTACATCGAGCGCTTCGGCTGGTTCCAATTCCTTCGGAACCATCACCATCTGCATCACCGTTATTTTCAAACCAACTTCTGCGTGCTGATTCCCCTTGCGGACTGGTGCATGGGCACGCTCGCGACCGAGAAAAGCCTTGAACGGCGTCGGCTGGAGCGCGAAAAGAAGATTGACAACGGGGTGAAAACGGATCGACGGCCGGAACGCGATCGTGCCCGGGGCGTCGCACGCGCGTCCAACGCCGGCAAGAGCCCGGTGGGCAGACCAAAGCGCTGGTCGACAAAGGCGCGCTCCTTTGCGTTGTCCGAGGCAAAACGTTTTCGGGAGAACTACCGTACTGGCCGGCCGAGCGCTTTGCGCACGACGCCACGTGATCTACTGGATCTGGTGAGAAACCGCCGCGATCGATAAGCGAATGCGGCTCCTGTTTCCTCTTTCCTTGCTCCCCGTGCGTTTTTTGACGTGATTTCCCCCTGATCGCCTGGCATTCGGCACGGCTTGTCGAACCGATGTCCGGCACGATAGAGAGGTTGAGAATGAGCAGCCTGGACTTTGACCTTTTGAAGACCCTATGCGAGACGCCGGGGATCAGCAGCCGCGAAAGTAAGATGCGGTCCCTGGTGGCCACGCATCTGCGTCCCCTGGTGGATACTCTCGAAACCGACGCGATGGGCAATGTGATCGGCATCAAAAAGGGAGTGCCTGAAGGACCCCGCGTGATGATCGCCGCGCATCTCGACGAAATCGGCTTCATGGTGAAGTTCGTGGACGATCGCGGATTCATTCGCCTCCTGCCCGTGGGAGGGTGGGACCCGCGCGTGATGGTGGCGCAACGCGTGATCGTTCACGGCTTCAGCGGTCAGGCGCTCAGAGGCACGCTGATGCCGGCGGCGAAACCGATCCATCTGCTTTCCGGGGACGAAGCCAATAAGGCGCCCAAGATCGAGGAGTTCTATGTCGATCTGGGACTTTCCGGCGATAAGGTGAAAGCGCTGGTCGAGCCCGGCGACATGGTGACGATGGACAGGACCATGGAGCGCGTGGGAGACACGGTGGTGAGCAAAAGCCTTGACAACCGACTGAGCGTCTTCATCATGATCGAGGCGCTCCGGCGCCTGCAATCCTCCCCGGTGCAGGCGACTTTGCTCGCGGTCGCCACGGTTCAAGAAGAAGTGGGGCTTCGCGGTGCGACGACGGCGGCTTTTGCGCTGCGGCCGGATATCGGCATCGCCCTCGACATCACGCTTGCCAATGACTTTCCCGGTCCGTCGGATCACGAACAGATCACGAAGCTCGGGAACGGGACCGCCATCAAGATCTCGGACTCGTCGTTACTCTGCCATCCCAAACTCGTGCGGCATTTTCGGGATGTCGCGGAAGCGCGGGGGATCAAATATCAACTGGAAGTCCTTCCGCGTGGGGGAACGGACGCAGGCGGCATCCAGCGGAGTCGGGGCGGCGTGCCGTCGTTCACTCTGTCGACGCCGACCCGATACGTCCATACCGTCAATGAAATGGCGAACGTCGAAGATATCGAGGCATCGGTCGCGTTGCTGGCCGCATATCTGGAAGAGGCGCATACACGGCAGTACGGTTATTCCGACGATATACAGTAAACGATCCCCGTCTCTAAACGCGGTTCTTCGACCCGGAAAGCCCGAAAACCCGTGTGATATAATAGTTTGAGAAAACGCTTATCGGCATCTGCGTGGGGCATTAGGGAACACGGCAGTCGCATGGCGGCGTATTGTAACCGGAGCAAATGCGGAACCATGATGGTTTACCGTGAAAGGAGTTTTGGAATGCGAAGACACACCCTGCCCGCATTGATTGCGGCGGCATGGTGCACGACGGCACTGGTTTCCTCCCACGCGATGGACACACCGAAAACGTCGGATAAAAAGGCGCATGTCGCGGTGGAACCTACCGTAAAGGCGACGGTTGCGGCGGCTCACGTCGTCTCCGCGCCCGCGAACACGGCGGCTAAATCCGACGTCGTCGGATCTGTCAATAACAAAGAGTTTACCTGGAGCGAGGTTCTTTCCCATCTGGAGAAAGACGATCCTCAAGCCTACGTTCAGGCGCTCGCTTCTGCGGTCGCCATGAAGGCGGCCGAGGCAAAGTTTGGTCTGAACGGCGTCAACACGATCACGGTGACCCGAGCCGACGCGCTTGCAGCCCTTCGAAAAGCGCCGCCGCGCCCGGTGGTGACGGAACTGAGCCGGATGCTGCAGACCGAGGCGCTTCATCAGCAGCTGGTGGCGAATCACCTGGCGGATCCGACGGACGCGGAGGTCAATACGTACCTCTCTCGACTGCTCAAGGATCTACGCGAGCGTGGGATCATCAAGGCGGGCCAGACGGACGAAGAGTTCCTTCGCGAACGCAATTATACCCGTGCGAAGCTGGTGGGAGATCTGCGGCCGCAGGTGGAAACATTCGCTCTGGTGCATAAGGATCTGGAAAAGAAACTCGGTCATCCGGTCAGCGACGCCGATTATGTGCAGGCCAGTCATATTCTGATCGCCACGGCTGCAAGCGGACTCCCGTTTGCCACGCAACCCACGCCGGACGACCCGAAGAAAGCGGATGCGGATGCGCTTGCAAAGATCACGGCGATCGCGAGCGATATCAAATCCGGCAAAAAGACCTTTGAGCAGGCGGCGAAGGAAAGCAGCGATGATCCCGGGTCAAAGGAGAAGAGCGGTGACCTGGGGCCTTTCGTGCGCGGCACGATGTACCCGGAATTCGAAGCGGTCACCTTTAAGCTGGAGCCCGGAGTCGTGAGCGATCCGATCAAGACGCAGGCCGGATGGCATATCATCAAGGTGACCAAACTCGGCAAATCCATGACCGCTGCAGAAAAGCAGAAGGCGCTGGATACGTACGATCAGGCGCATAGCCAGGCCTACATGCAGCAAATGATGACAGGCGCGGGCGTCGGCATCGTGAACAAGCTTCAGCCGCAGGGTCTTCCTCCGGGAATGGCGCCGCCAGGCGGCGCACGGGGACGCACTGCTCCTCCGCAGTAAGTTCGTTTTCTTCCAACTCCCTCTCACCGAATCCCCCAACACAAGGCCGGCGAAAGGCGTTAGAGGAAAGGTGTAACCTTATGGAAATCAGGGCCGTCCAATGAGCGGCCCTGATTTTTTTGCGCGTTTCGAACCATAAGGAGCTATGACGATGCGAATGGACATGAACCGAAAGTGGATACTGACGGGATCTATAGGCATGGCGGCGATTGCTCTGGCGAGTCTTGGCTTTGGTCGTGCGCATTCCAGGGCCAGGCCGGGGACTCAACTCGCCGTCGCCGAGGCGCTCGACAATATCGTGCAGCCCCGTTTTCAGGATGACCGCGTGGGAGTATTCGGCCTGAGCCGAATCTACATCCCTGGGGATCTCAGCGGGCATGGTACGATCGCGAGTTTTCAAGCGAAGGATCCCACGGAAGCAAAATTGTTCCGCGACGTGGCGAATGCCGGTCGCGACTATCTCATAGGGTTCCTCTATACCGCGCATCCGGTCGGCCGGTTCCGTTCGGAATTCGCGCAGGGGAAGGTAATCCATAGGGCACTGACCGTCACCGAAAAAAATCCCATGGCGCCGGTAAAGCCCCTATTGCGTGTCCTCGTCGCCAGGCATCCGATTCCTACCGCGACCCTTGAAGCGCCGGGCCCAAGCGGCGGCTCCGCGAGTGGGGGAACCGACTTTGGAAGCTCTCCGGTCACGCAGTCCGCGGCGCCACGGCGACCTGCCGCCGTGGTCGCTCCGGAGCGGGTCAGTCGGATCGAGTTTCCCGATCCAAAGGTCTTTCCCAGCGAAGATTACGCGGAACTTCAGAAGATTGCGGTGGAGGCGGTTCCCAAGATGAAGCAGGGCCGACCTGTAGATTTGAAGTATAAGGACTGGATGGTGGCGTTACGCCCCGTTCGCGCCGAAAAGGCATCGTGCATAGCGTGTCATACCGGCGCGAAGATCAACGATACCCTCGGCGTGATGGTGTACGTAATTTCGAATAAGAGGAACGATTTTGGAGCACCGGCAGCAAAAGTGAGCGCGTTTTAATCTGCAATCCCATGAATAGAGAGGAGCCAGGATGCGCATCGACCTTTCTAACGGGGGCAAGTGAGACGGCTCCTTTATGTCATAAGGCGGTCACATATGAATCTCCGTTGGGATCGCGGAAGTCGCCCGCCGCTGACGGACGCGTAGAAGGCCATGGACACACTCTGAATCCCACTGTAATCC
>JBBRKX010000195.1:0-7693 GCA_038231675.1 Chthonomonadales bacterium
CGCATTCGTCAACTCTACGAAGCTTTCGCGACCGGCCGAACTCTCCATGGAGTGCGAGACGATAAACGCTGGAAGTATCTGCTGGATCATGTGCGCTATTGCCGTGTGGTGCAACGGCCCGGGCAGGAAGTGGAAGGTTACCTCCTGTATGAGCTTCGTGCGCGCTCATTGATGGAGAGCAGCGACATGGGAGGAGAGCCACGATCACCGTATATCCGTATCGTGGAACTGCTTGCCAAAACGCCGGAAGCGCGGCGCGCATTGATCGGGCACCTTGCGGGCCATAACGGAATTACACACATTGAAACTACGATGACCCTTGACGACCTGACGGCAAGCGGGCTGGTGGGAACCCTCCAATACGAGGGGGGCACGGGGTTCGCCGCCCAAATAGACATCGTTCCCACGGTGATGATCAAGATAATCGACTTCGAGGCTATTCTGTCGGCCCTGTCCGTTCAGTGGCCCCGGTTCCACGGCCGCCTTGAGGTGAGGGTGACCGAAGCGGAGAATAGAGCCGCTCAAAGCGTGCGCCTGGAAGGGAACGCGCAGGGGATTGTGGTAAGTGCGCAAGCGCCTTCTTGTCCAAACGATGCGGAGAATGATTTGCTGGAAGGTTCTCCAGGCGCATGGGCGCAGCTGTTGGTCGGCTTCCGCTCCGCAGAGGATGCCCTGGCGCTTGGAATAGTGAAAGCCTCCAGCGACCGGTCCCGACAGCTGGCAACTCTATTATTCCCCGCCCGAGATCCGTTTCTTCCCGCCGCGGATCACTTTTAAGGTTGTCGCTGCAAATACTCTCTAAGGGTCCGTAAAAGTATATCTCCCGAGTTTGCGGACCGATGTCACGTTGAGAACAAATGCGACCGGCAGTTGTGTCCGCTGGCCTATGCGTAGACCGGGAAGTTATTCTTTTACAAAGGTTAATTGTTGTCAGGCAAGGCCGTCGCTGCTCCCTTCCCAGACGCTTTCATGAGGAAGTCTTCTCGAAACCTGGATTTCCAACCACGGTGCGTCTGCGGTCGGTTGACGCGTAGATCCTCCAGCTTTGAAACCGACTCCCCCTCCACCTCCATATAGTTAACACCGAAGGGGGCATTGGAATCGAGAACCACACGATATCGGCAGGTGTTGGAATAAAAACCGCCCTTGCCTGCGTACAACTTGCCTTCAAATATGTTCCATCCTTTCATTTTTGCGAAACAAACAGGAGACAGTGGCTCCCAGCTACTGTCTGAGAAAGCAATCCGGCACGAGAAAACTCACATCGCCTTCTTGCTTGGTGAAGGGTTCTCAGGCTTGTCTTGACTTTCCAATCGCTCGAAAAGCCTGTTGTAGCCCGGAGTTTGCATGAGGGGAAATGAACGCACCAGACTGTGTTGCAGTATCGGCAGTGAAGCGCCGTTTTCGATCTGCTTGTTCAGTCTGGTAAGCAGCCACTCGCTGTACAGCCCATTGTAGGTATTGAAGGCCAGGAAGGTGCTGCTACTCCAGATGGCCTGGATCACCCGGCTGTCCGCCGGCTCCATGATGGCCTGTAAATGCTCCTGAGCATCCACGACCAGACTGAGTTCCTGGGCCGGAAACTGCCGCAAAAAATACTCCGATTCTCCCGACACGACGATGTCGGCTCCCCGCACGTCGACAGGTTCATAGACCTTGAGCACAACTCCAATACCGCGCAGTGTGGCATTTTCGAGTTCTGCCTGGATCTCTCTCAAAGGATGGGGGAAAGCGTTGACCAGAACGACCTGCTCGGCCCGCTCGATCATCTGGCGGGCGCGCGCCATTACCTGTTCCCAGGTATGCAGGCTATAGACCCGCGTATCGTCGGCCGTGGTCTTGAGCTTGATAAGCGCCTCGGCGGCTTGTTCACAGCGTTGCTTGAGTGCATGCTGCATCTGTCCGAAGATCTCGTCTGGCGGTACGGCACGGCACAGGCGGCTCTGGCCCTCGTCTACGATCACGGCTCCCTTGGCTTGCAGGGCAGTGATGCTCTTATAGGTGTTGGCGATAGGCTTCCCAAGCGCGTGGGCAATGCGGTAGCCCGTCGTGGGAGACTGTTGCAGCAAGTAGGTATAGATGGCCGCTTCTAAATTGGAGAATCCGAGGGTTTGCAGCACTTGTTCACTCTCTTCGGTACCAGAGATCATCGGTCATATCCTCAATAGAAAGATAGCAGTATTAGAATGCTACTAAAGAGGTAGACATATCTACTCACTCCAGGTTTCAGAAACTTTCCTGCCGAATCCAGATGAGCCCTTATTCCATTTGCAGGCAGCGAAGAGCTCGACCGGGATGTTGAGTTGGCGTGAGATAGGTGAGCACGAGGGCGGGGACTTCGATACGATGCGAGGGAAAGCAGCCCACGTACTGGAACCACTTGAGGAGCAGAGCAAAGCCCAATTGGGGACGGCTATGCGTGTATTACCCTACGGTTAGGGATTTATCTGTTCGAGGTAACTCGCATCACGTTTATCGTGACGGCCATTCGTAGACAGTTGCGTCGGTATGGATCGGCTGATGCGCAGGCTCCGCGAGCGGAAGGACGCCCTCCGGGTCGAGCGCCAATCGGGCTGGCCGCGCATCCGCTTTCACGCGGATGTGCGTGATGGCGCCGCGCACTTCCGCAATGGAATCTACGTTCGTTCCATCCTGCTGCTCGAGGCGAATGCCCATCTTCAACCGGTACGGAGCGCCGTCCTGAACGATGTCCGCCTCCACCCAATTGCCCTGATCGTCATCGCGGGTGATGACATTCTCCAGTCGTACGGCCGGCAGCCCAACACGACCGATCCACTGCGCGAAGAACCAGCCATAATCCTGGCCCGTCACCTGGTTTACGACGGCCGCGAATTCGCTCCAATCCGCCGCTTCGCCATGCGGATGCTGGGAGACGAAGATATGCAGAGATCGGAGGAGGGTCTCCTGGCCGAGCTGATCCTCCAGCGCATGCATGATCAGCCTTCCCTTTTCATATCCGACCCGCACCTGGCGATCATCCATCGTATTGTAGGCATTCGCGAGGGCAATGGTTCGAAAGGAACGGGTGTTCAGTAACCTTGTCTGAAGCAGCGCCTGAGGGTCGGAGGGATGCTCTCTGGCATATGCATCCGGCGTAACCGTGCGATGAAAGAGATCATCCGAATATTCGGCGAACGCCTCGTTCCACATCGAGCGCGTATAAGGACAGGGCACCAGTCCGCCCCACCAGGTGTGGGAAAGCTCGTGCGGGATAAGTTCCGGCAGGGTATGCGGGCCAAACGTGGCGAAGGAGTACGCTTCCAGAGCGCCCGGAAAGTCGCCCCGCGTTTCCACGACTCCATAGCGCGAATAGGGGAATGTGCCGAAACGGGCGCTATAGAACTCAATTGCCTGGCCCAATGTGTCCAGGCAGCTTCGCGCGAGCCCTGCATCGGCCTTCAGCTGATAAACAGAGAGGATCCGGCCATCGATGGTGCGGCTGGTGACATTATAGCGGCCCATATCCAGCGTGTAGAAGCTGTTTGGAATGTCGTTGCGATAGGTGACCGCCGTCGATCCGTCGCTCTGGTGTTCGCTATGGACCTGTTCTCCCTGGGCTAGCGCCGTCCAGTCCGGCGGCGCAATGGCCGTGATGGTCGTCGTGGCGGGCAGTCGGGCGGTATGGGGGTACCAATAGGATTCAAGCGATGCTTCATCGGACTTGATATAGTCCGATGAAGCATGGTTGAGGGCGCCGGCGTAGGCGCAGTTCAGCGTGAACGTGCGGGCGGGCGGGGGCACGAATGCCACCACTCCGCCGACCTGTCGGAAGACAATCTGCCGTTCCGGATTGCCTGCCAGGGTCAGGTTATGAAGCTGGAAATCCTGGGAAATACGGAACAGGCCGTAATCCGGCAGATCCGGTCCGGTGCGCTCGACCTGGAAGGCGTCGGTAATCGACGCCTTCCTGCTCCCGACGTCGAGCCGAACGTTCAGGGCATGGTCACGGATTCGAAAGGCGCCCGGGTCGCTTTCAGGGATCTCTTCGCCCAGTTTCCAGGTCCGACCGGCATGGATAAGGCGATACACGTGGTCGCCCTCCCCTTCGCAGGTGTGCCAGGCATGGAACACTGCGAGATAGGGCGCGGTGGGCGCGTCCTGATGATGTCCGCCGGTCGACGACTCGCGATGCCGAAGATCGACTGCATGGAACACTGCGGGCCGTAGCGTCTCGTGCCTGCCGAGGGAGGCTGCCGGCGCACCCGTTGTCTGGGGAATGTCCAGCACATCGCAGCGCCAGATCTCCGAGGCGTACACCGTCCAGTTAAAATCTTTCGCCCCCCCGGTGGCTAGGGATGCAAATGCCGCCGGTTTCCTCGCGTTCGCTGCAGCTTCCCCTTGCTTCACCAGCGCCTCGAGTTCCGCCGGGACCACTGAAGGTTGGGCCGCCACATCGCTCAGGGAACTCGGTGTCGGGTACACGCGTGCGGGCGCGACGACCGGGCTAAACCCGAAAGCGAACATGAAAAGGCCCCCGGCGGCAACCGGAGGCAGAACCCATTTGCGGCATAAGGGCTGAGGAGAACCGGTGCTTCGAGTAATCAGGCCGCTGAACCAGGTAAAGAGTGTGTTTGCCATTGTAAAAGATTATGGTTTGCAGGCGGGAGCCGTCCAGGGCGCCCGCCTTTATGTTGTTATTTCAGGGCCAGTGGGATCGCCACGGTGATACGCTCGTTATAGGTCGGCATCGCGGGGAGAGAAAGGTCCGTACCGATAGGAGGCTCTTCCCAGCGACCGTCCGCCTGGATTAAAGCGATCAACTCCTCGACGCCGCGCTCCTGCGGAATGCCGGACTTGACCTCATCGCGGGCGCGGTACAGGGAGATCTTACCCCCCGCCTTGCCTACATAGCCGTAGTCGGCGTCCGCCATCTCGCCCGGTCCATTGACGATGCAGCCCATCACCGCGACATTGAGACCCGCGAGATGGCCCGTAGCCCGTTTGACCTGCGCGAGAACGGTGGGAAGGTCGAACTTAGTGCGTCCGCAGGAGGGACACGCGATAAACTCCGTTTTGGTTCGGCGGAGCCCAAGCGCCTGCAGGATGTCATAACAGACAGGAAGCTCATTGACGGGATCTTCGGCCAGGGAGACGCGAATCGTGTCGCCGATCCCCTCCGCGAGCAGCGTTCCAATACCGGTGGTGCTTTTGATGCGGGCATACGTGCCGTCGCCCGCTTCCGTCACTCCAAGATGCAGCGGGTAATCCATTCCCAGTTCGGCCATCCGCCGCGCCATCAGGCGGTTCGCCTGAAGCACGACCGCCACACGCGACGCCTTGAGGGAAATCACGATGTTGCGGAAATCATGCCGTTCACAGATCTGGACGTATTCGATGGCGCTCTGAACCATGCCCTCGGGCGTGTCGCCGTACATCACGGTGAGACGCTCCGCGAGCGAGCCATGGTTCACGCCGATACGCATGGCGATGTCACGAGTTTTGCAGGCGTTGATGACCGGCAGCAGCTCCTGCTCGATGGCTTCCTGCTCTTCCTGGACTTCCAGCTCCGAATAATCGATAGTGCGCTGCACACGTTTTCGGAAGACGAACAGGCCGGGATTGATGCGGACTTTGTCGACGTACTTCGCCACTTCGACCGCGATATCGCTCCCTTGATGATGCACGTCCGCCACAAGCGGGACATCCCGATACTGCTTTCGCAGACGGTCTTTAATCTCGGCGAGGCATTTTGCTTCCGCGAGGTTCGGAGTGGTTACGCGCACGATTTCCGAGCCGGCTTTGTGCATCGAGATGATCTGCTCGACGGCGGCGGGCACATTATGGGTCTCCTCCGTGATCATCGACTGCACGACGACCGGATGGTTTCCCCCAATATAGATATCCCCGACGCGCACCGCGCGTGTCGGTCGACGATGATACTCGACTTCAGGCAAAGACATTTCTTTTTCCGCTCCCAGGACAGTCAAAAGAGGCAAATCTATCATTATTTAGTATAGCATATCCGTAATTTGCAGCCAAAGCGGTTCCTCTTCTCACCTTCTGAATGGGCAAACACTATTGCGCGGGCCATTTTAACCGGTGCTCTCTTTTACTTCGTCAACGACGATGCTGATTGCATCTTTCAGGTCGTGATTGAACCCTACGCTTTCCGCATGATCCAGCGCATTTTCAATGGCCTTCTTTACAAAATGCCCGTGCTCCGCCTGGCTTATGGGAGCCATATTCCCTTCGTTGGGGGTAACCTCCACCGTTACGATAAACTTCATGATCATTTGGTATGCCTCGTTTCTTGTCGAATGCCCTATGGAATTCTATTGCACAGTTATCTATAGCGGATAGAGAGAGGCGGAAAGTTGCATGCCAGACGAACGGCACAAAAGCCTGGATAGACGGGATAATCTGGCTCCTCAGTCGTATGAACGGTCTACACATTCCGGCCTATAAGGTGCTCGACTGCCTGCCGGGCCTGTTCCTGGCGTTCCTCCCAGGTCCCGTCCAGCACCAGATACGGCCGTTTCAGGGCATCCAATTGCGCACGGACTTCCGTAAAGAATTCCATGCGCTTTTCATAAGCGGGTTGAACGCGCCAGCCGTCGTCGTCCCAGTCCGAGCGGGGTAGGGTGAGCAGGTACAGAGAGTAACGCTCCGCGTCGCGCATCAGCATCTCCACCTCGGCCGGCACGGCGTCGCGGTAGACTCGCGACCACATGCCGGTGATGATGGCCTCGGTGTCGACGATCAGAACGCGATTGCTGTTCTGCGCCGCCGCATCTTCGGAAGCGCGATGGGCATGGGCGATCAGGGTGAAGTCTTCCAGCGTCAGGTCGCGGCCGATATTTTCCTGGTAGGTGCGGCCATACTCCACCACAGGACGGGTATCGAACCGCGCTGCGAGCCATTTCGTAAGCGTGGACTTTCCGCTCGACTCCGGTCCGACGATCGCGACACGGCGGACAAAGTGCGGGCGAGCGGTCGGCAGAAGGTCGTTCCAGTGACGCATGGGGTCGGCCAATACTTCATGACCGGAGATAGGGACCATTTCACGCGCGGGATCGACCGGAATAAATTGCGCCCCAAGTTCTTGCGCCAATCGGTGGCCATAGGCCTCCGACGCAAACACATAATCCGGCGGCCCCTCCATGCGGGAAAGTAGACTGAACCGCCAGATGTCCCAGAAATGCTCCGGATCTTCCTCCGGCGTCTGCGGGTTCTCGTCCGCGTTGTGCACCACGCGCACTCCCCCAAAATGATCGTGCATCCAGGCATAGCGCAAAGGACCGGGGATCGGCTCGCGAGCGATTGTGCAGACCTGCACCGTAAGCTCATCCACGAGGCGTCGGGCGAAATCGATCATGTACGCGTGCCCCCGGTGCGGCGGCAGAAATTTGCCCAACAGCATCCCGCGTATCATCGCGCCACGGCCTTACCGATAAGCGGCTTCCATTCGATCGCCCCGCGTATCGCCAGAAACGTGAAAATAGTATAGAGCACTGCGGAGACCCAATGATGCGTAGCGGGGAAAAAGTAAAACGCGTAGACGATGTCCACCCCAATCCACATCCACCAGTTCTCGAATACCTTTTTGGCTTGAAGATATTGCGCCACGATGCTGAACCCGGTGGTAATGGAGTCGGTATAGGGAAAAGGATCATTGGTGTATCGGGCGATCGGATAGCCCACGCAGAGGGAAAAGACGACTGCGGCCAAAATC
>JBBRKX010000196.1:0-7632 GCA_038231675.1 Chthonomonadales bacterium
CATCCTCGGGTCTGCAGGGTCAGGATCTGGCGATTGGTGGGATTGTCGTCCACGATCAAAATGCGGCGCCCCTCCAGGTGAGCCGGGCTCACCGTAAGGCCGGCGTGTACGGCATTCGCTTCCTCCAGGGGTAGCAGAACATGAAAAGTGGAACCCTGACCCGCTTCGCTGTCCACCCAGATGCGGCCCCCCATAATTTCACAGAGGCGCTTACTGATGGCAAGGCCCAGGCCGGTCCCGCCGTATCGCCGCGTTGTGGAGGCGTCCACCTGGCTGAAGGACTGAAACAACCGGTCCATGCGGTCGGCGGGAATGCCGATGCCGGTATCGCGCACCTCGAAATGAAACGCGTGGTTCCTCGGAGACAGTCTCTGACTGGAGAGCGTCATTACGACTTCCCCGCGCTCGGTGAACTTCACGGCATTGCTCAAGAGATTCACTAGAATCTGTCGCAGCCGGGTGACATCCCCCAGAGCCGCCTCGGGAGTGACCGGCTGGATCACGTAGGCAAGCTCGATTCCTTTTGCCGCGGCCTTTGCCGCGACCAGATCCAGGGAGCTTTCCATCAAGTTGCGTAGATCGAAGGGTTGTCCTTCCAATTCCAGATGCCCGGCTTCGATCTTAGAATAGTCCAGAATGTCGTTGATAATCGTGAGCAGGGAGTCTCCGCTGTCCCGTATGATCTGCGCATACTCTTGCTGGTCCGCAGAAAGGGGGGTGTCGAGGAGCAATTCCGTCATGCCGATGACGGCGTTCATCGGCGTGCGGATCTCGTGGCTCATCGTGGCCAAAAACTGACTCTTGGCGATCGTCGCGGCTTCCGCCGCCTCTTTTGCCTCGCGAAGCTCCACCTCAGCCTGCTTACGATGTGTCGCATCGACGATGAGGCCATCCCACAGGATGTCTCCGTTCGGCTCTTTCTGCGGGCGTGAACCACAGTCGGCCCAGCGGTATCCTCCGCCGGGATGTTGAAAACGGCCCGTCCATATCCAGGGTTGGAGGGATTGCGCCGACTCCGCCACGGATCGATTGAAGGACTCTTTATCTTCCGGATGAATGATGTCGATCAAAAGCCTGGGGTTGGAGGTGATCGCATCGGGCTCCAGTCCATACAACTCTCGGGAGCCTTCGCTGATAAAAGGAAAAGCCATGGAGCCGTCCGGATGCAGGACAAACTGATACACCATGCCGGGAACATTCGCGGCGATGCGCTGATAGCGCGCTTCGCTTTCCCGCAATGCATCCTCGGTGCGTTTACGCTCCGAAATATCGGCGAAAGTAATCACCGCGCCCTGAACCTCACCTCCTTCGAAGATAGGGAAAGACGAGTACTCGACCGGGAAGAACGTGCCATCCGGCCTCCAGAAGACCTCGTTATCCGCGCGGAAATTGACGCCGGTTTGAAAGGCTCGGAAAATCGGGCACGCATCGGGAGGGTAGGGAGAACCGTCCGCGTGGCTGTGATGGGTGAGAGTGTGCATGTTCTTGCCGATGGCATCGGCCGGATCGCGCTGAAGAATACGCGCTCCCGCCGTATTGAGGAACGTGCAGTTTCCGTGCAGATCCACTCCATAGATCCCTTCGCCCGTAGATTGAAGCAGCAGATGATTATAATCCGCAAGCCGCGTTCGCTCTTTTTCTGCCAGAGTGCGTTCCGTGATATCCCGCAAATGCCCCGTAAAAAGAGGTTTTTCGAGTGACTTGATCCGCGTTACGGTGAGCTCTACGGGAAACTCACTGCCGTTCACATGCATCGCCGGAACCTCGATGCGCGTGTCGATAACGGGGCCTTCTCCCGTTGCGAGATAGTGTGCAAGCCCTTTGCGATGTGCTTCCCGAAATCGTTCGGGAATAATGAGATCCGCCAGCTCTTTGCCGATCACATCCGAGGCGGCATAACCGAATGTCCGTTCCGCCGCAAGGTTCCACTCTATCACGTGCCCCGTGTGATCCATGGTGATGATGCAGTCCAGGGCAGCGCTCAGAATGGCCGCCTTGTGGGCCTCGCTTTGTCGCAATGCCTGTCGGAGCCGGCCTCTCTCTACCGAATGTCGCATTACGCGCAGCAGGCCACGCGCATTCAAAACGTCCGTGAAGATCAGGTCTTGAGCCCCCTGTTGCACGACACGGAGCGCGAAGTTTTCATCATCGCACTCGCTTAAGACCACGATAGGGACGAGGGGCGCTGCCGCCTGGACCTTTGCAAAGGCCGCGAGACTCTCGCCGCCGACCGACGGCAGCCCGAGCAGGATAATGTCTATCGCGATCTGCTCCAGAAACTCGAGGCCCGACGCTACGTCCTCCCGTACATCGAAGGAAATCTGCGCGTCTTTCGCCGCCCGCAATAGATCCTGAATGCGGTCACTCTCTCGAAGGTTATTAGTGAGAAAAAGAATTCGAATGGGTTCTGGGTCGGACATGGGCCTCTGTTTTCGGTAAGGGCAAAAAGCGCGGTGCAATCCTTCTCGACCTCAGGATAGCGAGATTCCTGGCGGCGCTCATTCCTGTCGTGTTCGCACACGCTGTTATTATGGCGTATCCTCCGGCGCAATGAGGCGGTTGGCGCCGTCTTTGCCCGGCTGCTTGCGCCTGGCCCGGAAGAGGGCCGCGCCGGCTCCGAGAAGCCCTAAACCCAGCAAGCCGCGCGCAATGATCCCCTGCCGGGGACGAACCTCCCGGGCATAGGTCTCCAAAGCCTTTGTTGCAAACGGACCTTTCGCCTTTTGCTCATACCAGCGCTGGGCGGCATGCTGGCTCGCCATCGTGAGCGTGGGGTAGACATGGATCATATCGGCCACATCCCGGATGCCATGGCCGTGCCGCATGGCGAACACCCACTCCTGGATCAACTCCCCGGCACGCGGGCCAAGAATATGCACGCCGAGGATCTTGCCGCCGATGCCCTGTGTCAGCACTTTGACCAATCCTTTGTCGGCATTGTCCGTGAGAGCACGGTCGTCCTGGGCGAACGGCTGCCGATAGACTTCATAGGCGATTCCCCTCTCGTGGGCCTCTTCTTCCGTCAGCCCAACATGCGCCAGTTCCGGATCCGTAAATGTTGCCCACGGCGCGACACGAAAGCTCGCATTTGCGCTGCCTGGAAAGACGATGTTGCGCACCACGATCTTGGCCTCGAACTCCGCCATATGCGAGAACTGATGCTCACCGAGCAGATCCCCGCAGGCATAGATGTGTGCAGCCGACGTCCGCAACGTGGCATCGGTCGGAATGCCCTTTGCGGTCGCGCGGACGCCTGCCGCCTCCAGGTTAAGGCCCTCGATATTGGGCGCTCGCCCCACACTGATCAGCAGCTCTTCACAGGTAACTTCGCGCGTTTCCGTTCCCTGTCGGAGGGCCACCACACGCCCCACGCCCTCACGCCGCACCGCAGTTACCTCCCTATTCAGCAGAATATCCATCCCATCCTGCCGCAATATATGCGTGAGCTCTCCCGTTAGTTCCGCATCGTCGCTCGGAAGCAGGCGCGCTTCCTTTTGCACCAGGGTCACCTGAGACCCGAGCCCCTGAAACGCCTGGGCCATCTCCACTCCGATTGGGCCGCCGCCTACCACGAGGAGCGAAGCGGGGATAGCGTCCAGATCGAAGAGCGTCTGGTTGGTGCGAAAGCCCGCTTCCGCCAGCCCGGGAATATCCGGCACGATCGGATGGGAACCGGTGGCGAGGATGAAGTGCTCGGCGCGCACCCGCTCGCCATCGAGAACGATCGTATGCGGGTCCTCGAAATGCGCATCGCCATGTCGGATCTCCACGCCGTTTTGCCGCAGCAGGTCTTCGGTGGCATCCGCGACACGCACCCGATCGATCATGCCGCGCACCCAACGCATGACGCCCGCCGCATCCGCGCGTTCCAGCGCGCAGTTTTTCAGGCCGATGTCCCCTGCGTCTCGCATTGCCCGCGCGGTCTTCGCGGCATGGAGCAGCGCCTTACTGGGCACGCATCCCGTGTTCAGGCACTCGCCGCCCATCTTGCTTTTTTCGATGAGCAGCACGCGCATTTTCAGCCCGCCCGCCATCACGCCGGAAACAATGCCCGCCGAACCGCCGCCAAGGATCACGATGTCGTAGTCGGTTTTGGTCATAATATGGGTTTAACTCGCTACGGCGCCTCCGCAGGAGGAGCCGCTCCCCGCCGTGCAGCCGAAGCAGTGGTCGCCGGTTCGAATACGCCTGCCCGCCAGGGCGCGCATGTCCAGGTCCGCGATGCTTTGCGGCAGCCCGTCGCCCACGGGAAGCTCCAGCATCTGATTGAAGTCGCAATCGTACAGCCGGCCGCCCCATCCCACGCTGACCAGCGATCGGCACATAACGCCCGCGACCGTGCCGGCGTTGAAGCTGGCGACGAGTTTTTCCATATACTGCGCGTAGTTGCCCGACCGGCGCAGAAAATCCAGGAATCGGCGGATGGGCATGTTGGTGATGGTGAACAGACGATTGAAATACAGGTCGAATCGCGCTTTGAGCTCACGTTTGAAATCCATTTCGATTTCGCTCTGAGACGGAGGCAAAAAAGCGCCCACCGGGTTGTAGACCAGGTTGAGCGTCAGCCCCGAACCCTCGATGCCATATCCGACCTCGTTCAAACGCCGCATCCCCGCAATGCTCTGCTCAAAGACTCCCTTGCCGCGCTGCGCGTCCGTCTGCTGGGCCAGAAAGTAGGGCAGGGAGGCGATCACTTCCACCCCATGCTCGCGAAAAAACTCGGGAAGCCGGCTCTTCCCCGGCGTAAATTGTACGGTGAAGTTATGCCGGACCAGAACGTGCGCGCCCGCCGCTTGCGCCTCAATAACGAGATATTCGAAATGCGGGTTGAGCTCCGGCGCGCCGCCCGTGATGTCCAGAACTGACAGATGGTTCCGACGCACGGCGGCAATCACCTGCTCGGCCGTTTCGCGCGTCATGCTTTCCGTGCGATGGGGGCCCGCCTCGACATGGCAGTGCTTGCAGGCCTGATTGCACACCTTGCCTACATTGACTTGAAGGAGCGGGATCTCTTCTTCCGCGCGCAATTCCGCAAGCCCATGCGCGGTCAGCATCGCGTCGAAGGAATTAGGCGCCGAATGATTCATGGCGCGGCTGCTCACATCGAGACCTTGTCGACGGCGTGGTGCGCCTGCAATCCATGGATCAAGGCCGCGCCACCGCGAATGGCGGACGCCATGTGGATTGCTTCCGTCATCTGCTCCTTATTGGAGCCGGCTTCCAGGCAGGATTGCGCATACGCGTCGATACAATAGGGACACGGAATGGCGTGCGCGACGGCAAGACCGATGAGCGCTTTCTCACGTCGCGACAGCGCGCCTTCCTCCTGACAGGCGTTGTACCAGTCCATGAATTTGGCGAACAGATCGGGGCGTTGCTGCGCCATGTCGCCGAAGTGGTTCAAGTCTTTTTCTTCGTAATAAGACATGCAAATGCTCCTTGATCTCTAAAAATTCCGGTGGGTGTAAGCCCAATGTCGATTAGCGCGGATCTTATTGTCGTCATGGTGAAGGCGCCACGCGCCGGACAGGTAAAGACACGCCTCTGTCCTCCCCTGACGGGAGACGAGGCCGCGTCGCTTGCCGCCTGCTTCGCCGAAGATGTCGTGACCAAAGCAAGGACCGTCACGGGCTCGCTTTGGATCGCAGTTACGCCTGCAAACGGACGTCAGGCGCTGGAAACCATCCTGCCGTCCGGCCTGCGATGGACCCTGCAGCGGGGCACGGACCTGGGCGACCGAATGCAGGCCGTGATCGAGGAGGCAAGCGCCCAGGGCTTCGGTCCGATTGTCCTGATCGGGACCGATAGCCCGACATTGCCTCCTGCGCTCCTCCAGATGGCGACAAACGCACTGCACGCCGGCCGCGCCGATGTGGTTCTCGGCCCCACGGAGGATGGCGGTTACTACCTCGTTGGCGTCCGTGCCCCGATTCCCGGCCTGTTCGACAACGTCGCCTGGAGCACCGCCCGCGCTCGCGAAGATACGGAACGTAATGTCGCCGCCCATGGTCACCGACTCTTGAGACTTCCGTCGTGGTACGATGTAGACACGCCGGAGGACCTTCGACGTTTGCGCGAAGAGCTTCGCAATGCGCCTCTGGCGCGGGAATATGCTCCCAAAACACATCGGTGGTTTAGCCGTCATGAAGATCTCGATAATCGTTCCTACGCTGAATGAGGAGAAAGCGTTGCCGGACACGCTGCGCAACATCGCCTCGAACGCGCCCGGATGTGAGGTGATCATCGTGGATGGCGGAAGCGCCGATCGCACGCAGGAGATTGTCGCGGGGTTCAGAGATATTCCTATTGTGTGGATGACGGCTCCGAAAGGTCGAGGCAGCCAGATGAACGCGGGAGCAAAAGCCGCGACCGGCGAGGTGCTGCTGTTCCTCCATGCCGATACGCATCTTCCCCGTGACACGCCTGAACTGGTTGCCGGGGCGTTGCGCGAGCCGGAGACGCTCGGAGGGTTCTTCCGCATTGCGTTTGTGCCGCGTGCGCCGCTTGCCGATTTCTACACATGGGCCTACAATGTCCGCAGCCATTTCCGCGTCTTTTACGGAGATGCGGGTCTCTTCCTGCGCCAGGAGGTGTTTGAACGCATGGGCGGGTACCGCGCGGCGCTGGTGATGGAGGACATCGAACTCATTCTGCGCTTACGTCGCGCCGGGCGATTGGCTTATGTCCGTGGAGGCGCGGTGCAGTCGTCCTCACGCCGTTTTCCCACCACATGGGTCGGTATCCGTATGCTCGGCCTCTGGTTCTGGCTCCATATCCTCATGGCATGCGGTGTATCCCAGGAGAAGATCGCGCGTCTCTATCCCGAAAAGCGCTGATGCTCCAACAGTCCGCGTCGGTCGTCTGTCAACCTGCCGGGAGTGTCTGCCGACATTTCGGGTAATTGACGCACCCATAGAACGGTTGGCCCGCAGTGTCGCCGCGCCCGGATTTGCGCAGCGCCATAGCCACGCCGCATTTGGGACATACAGGCGCAGTCGTCGGGCTAATATGTATTTTTGGCGTTGCCTGCGGCATTTGTGGACGTTCCGTGTTCTGTAGCGTCGGGAACGCCGTTGAAGATACGGGAGAAAAGTAAGGAGCTATAGTCACGGCGATGTCTTGGACGCTATAGCCGGCCTGCACGGGAAATCTTATCAGAGGGAGTGCCGCGGCTTGAAACGTTTTCTCCACGAATACGTCTCGCGCTTGCCGGTCGCTACGGGCATGGCTTCGATCATCCAGCTCAATCCCGAAAAGCGGCTGCATGGTGTTGCGTTCACACAGCAGGAAATCAACATGCTTCTGCGCGATGCGATTAAAGTAGGCCAGGTTTACATTGGGATTCGCTGCGAAGAATATATCGGATAGCCCTACTTTCTAGAACACTTTATGTTTAATAACCTTCCCTTCCCATCGTTCGTAAACTGTACTGAAGTTTACAAATGACGCCGAAGGAGGCATATCGATGGGCGCCAACGTGCTACACAATCCACAGCCATCGCTCGCCGGAATCTACTGGCGGGCCACCCGTGCCTACTCTTTTCCCGCCAGTGTGGTGTCCCTGCTCCTGGGAACCATGCTCGCGGCCGTGTCAGGCGGGAAAGACATTCACTTCCATCCGCTGGCCTGTGC
>JBBRKX010000197.1:0-7632 GCA_038231675.1 Chthonomonadales bacterium
ATCGCGCCTGCGGTGCAGGGGAATGGCAGGTCCTTATCGGATCTCTCGGCCTTCCGCCTGTCGCTTGGCTTTCGCGATCTTTCGCAGCCGGGCGGCCGCTTCGCGCCGCCGCTTGTCGCTTGGCTTTTCATAATGCTCGTGGGCGCGTGCCTCTTTGAGAATACCGCTCTCCATCGTCAGTTTCTTAAACTTTCGCAGCGCCGCGTCGATGCTTTCGCCCTGCTTGACAGTCACTTGTGCCAAATCGTTTGAATCCTTTCCGAGCCCCAGAAATATGTCGTCCCCATGGGGAACACGAGAATCGCCGGGTTTCCGGCGCAAAATTTGTCTTAGGATTTAGTATACCGGTAAACCCACCCCTTTTTCTTGGTTCCACACAAAAATTTTGTTTAGCAGGAATTAAAATGGGGGAACACTTGTCAACAAGGTGAAAAACTGATAGAATACACCATATTCCAATGCCCCTGAACGACGATACGACCCGGGTTTCGATCGGGAGGTTCCCACTATCGATTTACCATCTTCGTTTTATTTTTCGAAGCGCACGCCAGGATTCAAAAAACGCCTGGTGATTGGCGGCCTGATCACCGGCGCGATCCTTAGCGGCCTGGCAGGCTCCGTGTTCTCCCAGTCCGCGCCAGGCAATCCAGTAGATCAGACGGCACATAACCGCGTGCAGCCCCCTCCCGTTCCCCTCAGCACGCCGGATACTGCCGCCGAGGGGATCCAGCCGCCCCCGATTTCCGATCCGGCGCCCTCTCCTCCCACGGTCCGCCTGAAGCCTTTGAACGCGCCCGCCGTAAAAGCGTACAGTTCGATCGTGATGGATGCCGTAAGCGGACAGGTGCTGTATGCGCATGACGCCGATACTCCCCGCCCGATGGCGAGCACCACGAAGATCATGACGGCGTTGCTCTTCTGTGAACATGTTCCGGAAAGTGACACCATCACCGCCAGCAAGTGCGCCTGCGACGTTCACGAAAGTTCGCTGCATCTGAAGCTTGGAGAAAAACTAAGCGCCCATGATCTGTTGCGCGCGATTTTGATGCGCTCCGCCAATGACGCCTGCGTGGCGGCGGCGGAACATATCGCGGGCAGCGAGGCGGCGTTCGTGGAGATGATGAACGCGAAAGCGGGGGAACTTGGCGCGACGCGCACGCACTTTACCAATCCGCATGGCCTTCAATCGCCCGATCACTATACGACGGCGCGCGATCTGGCCCTGATCGCACGCGCCGCCATGCAGGAGGCGCGGATCCGCGAAGTCGTCGGCACCAAAGTATGCCGGATCCAGCGCTCGGTCGATAAGCAGGATGTCCACCTCCGAAACCATTCGCATTTCCTCGGCCACTTCCCGGGCGCGGACGGCGTCAAGACCGGATGGACACGCCCCGCAGGCCATTGCTACGTCGGCTCCGCGACATGGGGAGGTTGGCGTCTGATTACCGTCGTGCTGCATAGTCCGGACTATGTGGGAGAAACGGCTGCGCTGATGAAGTTCGGATTTTCGAACTTCGAGCGGCATGTGGTCGCCAAAGCGGGGGAAGAGGTCGGAGCATGCGCCGTGCTGGCTGGAACCCGTCCCTCCGTGCCTGCGGACGTTCAGCAGCCGTTACAGGTCATCACCCGCAAGGGCGAGCAGGCCCAAATCGAGCGTCATATCCTCCTGAACCCTGTTGCCGCCCCCGTGACAGTGGGAATGCCCGTCGGAACGCTGGAAGCTTACCTGAATGGAAAGCCGGTTTGCGGCACGCCGCTGATATCCGGCCAGGCCGATCCCAGCGCGGCCGCGCAATCCTCGAATGCGAGTCCCTGGAGGCGACTTGGCCTTGCCTCTGGTATTTTGGTCACCGGTCTGGTATCCTTACGCTATGGAACAAGAATTACCGCGCTTACAAAAAGCGCTCGCCGTCGCCGGCGTCGCTTCGCGCAGAGCCTGCGAAGCGATGATCACCGCCGGCAGAGTTTCCGTCAACGGGAAGACGGTTAAGGAACTCGGAACGAAAGTCGACCCCGGTAAAGACGATGTTCGCGTGGACGGAGAACCCGTCTTGCTGGACATCCCCGGCAAACCGGTCTATATCATGCTGAACAAGCCGACCGGTGTCGTATGCACCGCATCGGACGTCCACGCGGAGCGTACGGTGATGGATCTGGTCTCCCAGGTGGAGGAGCGTATCTATCCCGTCGGAAGGCTTGATGAAGACACTTCCGGTCTGCTTCTGATGACGAACGACGGGGACTTCGCCAATCGCCTCACGCATCCGCGCTACCACGTGCCCAAATTGTATCGCGTTCGGGCAAGAGGCTTCGTGCCCCGTGAGGTGGCGATCCAAATTACGGAAGGTGTCGATCTGCCGGACGGCAAAACGCTCCCTGCAGAAGTCAAGTTTGTCGATTTCGACACCGCGACGCAGTGCAGTATTCTGGACATCACCCTGTACGAAGGCCGCAACCGCCAGGTCCGGCGTATGATGGACGCGGTGGGACATCCCGTAAGAGAGCTCGCGCGCATCGCCTACGGCACTCTCAAGCTTCAGGGGCTGAATGTGGGGACATGGAGAAAACTGCGCCCCGACGAAGTCGCCGGACTGCTGGCCCTGGCGCAGCCGACTCCCACCCCAAAGAAATCCGCCCGCCCGCCCCGCCCGCCGCATTACCGGCCTCCAAAGCCCGTGCTTGCGGAGGAAGACGCGCCGGAACAAACCAAGTGAGGGTTTCCGGCCTTGCCCTCATCAGTCTGCTGCTCTGCCTCCCCGGTTGTAGATCGAACGCTCCCCTCGTAACACAGGGGAAAGCGTCCCCTCCTGTCGCGGGGACGGCCGCAACTTCGGGTTTCCCGTGCACGGTCATCGATGCGCGTGGGAAGACGCTCACGTTTGCCTCCGCCCCACGCCGAATCGTCAGTCTGGCTCCCAGTGAGACAGAGGATCTCTACGATCTGGGCGTCGCGGACCGGATCGTGGCGGACACTACTGCGGATGACTTTCCCGCCGCCGCGAGACAGTTGCCGCATGTCACCGGGAATATGATGGATCCCAGCGTGGAAAGCATCGAGTCCTTTAACCCGGATCTGGTCGTCGCGGTGGGAAGCATCAATCAGAAAACCGTCGCCGCGCTCGACCGGGCAAACGTACCGACACTCGTGGTCGATCCTAAAACCGTGGAAGATACGTACGCCGCTCTTAAGCTCCTGGGCAGGGCGACCGGCACGGAAGCCAGGGCGGCGACACTGACCTCCGCGATGCAGGCCCGTATCGGGGCCGTGCGCCAACGCATGGCGCGCGCGGCGGCGCGGCCGAAGGTATTGATTCTCTACGACGTGAATCCGATTTACACCACGGGGCCTGGATCGTTTATCGACGATCTGATCCAAGTGGCAGGAGGACAAAACATCGTTTCGAGTCCCGTGCCGGGAAATGTTCTATCACCGGAACGGGTGATTGCCGCCCAACCGGAGGTTATTCTCTGCGAACCGTACCTCAGGGATAAGGTGCAACAGTTCCCAGGATGGAGAGAGGGAATTGCCGCAGTGCGTAAGGGCGCTTTCTTCTCCGCTTCCGAAGGGGCGACGCTGGTTCGTCCCACACCCAGGCTTGCCAATGGCGCAGAAGAGCTCGCGCGGTTTCTTCACCCCGAGCTGAAATGAGAACCGCTTCTTCTCCTCCGCCGCCCTTCGCCGCCCGCGCACGCTCGCGTCGTACGGCTACCCTCTTGCTTTGCGCCGTACTTCTTGCCGCCGTCCTCTTGAACGTGGGGATGGGCGACGCCGCCTCCGTAACCCCTTCCCTTGCCCTGCGTGTGATAGGAGGGCATATTCCGGTGATGCGATCCTATATGCCGCCGCTTCCCGCCACCCTGCGTTATGTCGATTCGATCGTTTGGGAACAGCGCGTCCCGCGCGCGATCGGCGGCGCGATGGTGGGCGTTCTGCTTGCCATGGCCGGTGTCGCGTTTCAGAGCCTGCTCATGAATCCGCTTGCCGATCCCTATATGGTGGGCGTCTCGTCCGGCTCCGCCCTGGGGTCGGTGGTTGTCATCCTGTTCGGCGGCGCGGGCCTCCTGGGTGGTTTCGCCACCACCGTCGCCGCGTTCGCCGCCGGCCTGATCACCATGACGCTGGTATATTATCTATCGCGCATCAACGGCCGCGTGTCCAGCCAGACATTCCTTCTTGCCGGCATCGTCGTCGGCACCTTTCTATGGTCGATCATTCAATTGATGGTCAGCCTGGCTTTCCGCTATAAGGATCCGGGCCGCGCAAGCGCGATCATCGACCAGCTGCTCGGCAGCCTTCAGTTTATCGATTGGAGAAGTCTTGCCCTCCTGGTTCCCTTCGGTCTGGTGGGAGCCTGGATGTTGGGCACGCGTTCGCGCGAACTCAATATGATGACGCTGGGCGAAGAGAGCGCCGCGCATCAGGGAGTGGATACGGAAAGATTTAAGCGCCGCGTCATCCTTGCAGGATCCCTGGTGACCGCCGCCGCGGTTTCGGTGGCAGGCATCATCGCGTTCGTGGGGATGGTGGTGCCGCATATCGCGCGACGCCTGGTGGGCCCGGACCATCGCGCGGTGCTCCCGACCTCCATGCTGCTGGGAGGCATCGTCATCGTATTGTCGGACTGGCTCTCGCGGGTCTATCTCAACCAGCTTCAGATCGGGGTCATCACCTCTCTTGTGGGCGCTCCGGTATTTTGTTATCTGCTTCGGGCGCGTATCGTGACTCGTTGGTGAACGGTAGAGGAGATTGTGATGGGCAGACTGATCCTGGTGACGGGCGGGGCAAGGAGCGGAAAAAGTCGATTTGCGCAAGAGCGCGCCGCCATGCTTCAGGCGACCGCCGGTGGAACCGTCGCCTTTCTCGCCACGGGGCAGCGGGTGGACGAGGAAATGGATGCGCGTATCGATCGGCATCAGCGGGATCGGCCGGCAGACTGGGAGACCGTCGAGGCGCCGTTGGGAGCCGAGCAACGAATCGCGGAACTCGTTCAGAATCATACGGTCGTCCTGTTGGACTGCCTGACTCTGCTCGTCAGTAATGTACTATGGGAAGCAAGAGAGGCCGCGCCGGACGTTATAGAAGAGCGTGTGCGCAAAGCAGCCGCGTCTCTGTGCGCCGGAGCGCGGGCGGGCGATGCGACGGTGATCGTGGTTACAAACGAAGTTGGAATGGGACTGCATCCGGATCATCCGATCGGCCGCCTCTTTCGGGATGTGGCGGGACGCGCCAACCAGATCGTGGCGGCGGAAGCGGAAGAAGTGGTCTTTATGGTGTGCGGGTTGCCGATGCGGGTGAAGTAGGCATTGCGCGGTTTTTCACAATCTCGGCTCGCAATCCCGACCTACGTGGTATAATTAGTCAGGTTTATTGTTTGGTGGGGAAATCGTGTGGAAATCGGCAGACGAACTATGTCGCCCATGACGCAGTTCGGCCAGAGGGAGCAAGGGTTTGAGTCAGGACATCCAGAGCGTAGTTACGGCGGCGCCGACGACCGCCACCGATGTTGTCTTGAGGTTGGCGGGCGAGTCTGGCGAAGGCGTTGTCAGCCTTGGCGATTTGACCGTTCAGATGCTGGTTCAGATGGGTCTGGATATATACACTTTCCAGACTTTCCCGGCGGAAATCAAGGGCGGAACGGTCATGTACCAGATCCGCGCGACGAGCGACATCACGTTATCGCACGGCGATGCCTGCGACGTCTTCGTGGCCCTGAACGACGATGGCTTCGGCCTGTTCGGCGCGGGATTGCGCGAAGACGGGATCCTCGTTTACGATAGCGACGTATTCACTCCCACTCCGGAGGCGGGGCGCACCGAGTACGCTTTGCCGATCTCCACCCTTGCCAACAAAGAAAAGCAGACGATCCGGCATCGCGTGGAAACGGAGCAACTTAAACGGCTGCCGCCCCCGAAAAATATCGTGGGGCTCGGCGCCCTGCTGCGGTTGATGCATGCTCCCATGGAGCCCGCCGAGCAGTATGTCAAGGAGTTGTTCGCGCGTAAGGGCGAGGCGATTGTCGAGATGAACATCTCCGCGCTGCATTCGGGCGCGGACCACATCGACGAACAGATCGCGCAGGCCGGCAAAAGAGCCCCGCGCGTCTTCCCTCAAACCGGTGTCGGCAAACGCATGACGGTAAACGGAAATCAGATGGTGGCCATGGGCGCGGTTGCGGCGGGCTGCCGATTCTACGCCGGATATCCCATCACTCCCGCGACGGAGATCATGGAATTTTTGGCGAAGGAGCTGCCCCGGTTCGGTGGATCCGTCATCCAGGCGGAAGACGAGATCGCGGCGTTGGGTATGTGTCTGGGCGCTTCCTATGCGGGCGCGAAACCATTTACCGCATCGTCCGGTCCGGGCATCTCGCTGATGGTCGAACAGATCAACCTCGCCGGCCAGTCCGAGCTTCCCGTCGTGATCGCCGATGTGCAGCGCGGCGGCGCATCGACCGGAATGCCGACCAAAACCAGCCAGGGGGATGTGAATCTCGCGATCTATGGGGTTCACAACGAAAGCCCGCGCATCGTGATCACGCCCACCAGCGTGACCGACTGTTTCTGGACCACCATCGACGCGTTCAATCTCGCGGAAGCCTACCAGTGTCCTGTCCTTCTCCTTTCCGATCAGGCGCTCGCGACACGCAAAAGCACCGTTGCGCCGCCGGACCTGAGCGAAGTCGCAGTGGTGGATCGATTGAGGCCGGCAGCGGAAAATGTCGGAGACCGGGGCTACCTGCGCTATGAAGACACGCCCAGCGGCGTTTCTCCCATGGCGCTACCGGGCACAGCCGGCACGTTCTATGTGAACTCCGGCATCGAACACGACGAATCCGGCGATCCCGGTTACACTCCGGAACTCGCGACGCGCGCTAAGGAGAAGCGGTTCCGTAAACTGGAAACCTGCAACCGCGAACAGGCGGCCCGATTTGTGCGCTACTATCGTGGGACGGAATTGGTCTCCGCAGAAGAGATAGAGGATGTGGATGTAGGGATCATCGCGTTCGGTTCCACCGAAGGCGTTATCCGTGAAGCATCCCAACGGGCCATCCAGGAGGGCTTTAACGTGGCGCATCTTCATTTGCGCCTGCTGAGCCCGCTGCCGGTGGAAATCATCGAGGCCTTTGCCGCAAAATGCAAATCCGTCCTGGTGCCTGAACTGAACTTCTCGGGCCAGTTTGCCGGTATTCTCCGGGCGAACACCAATGTCCGCCCGCATGCTCACCATAAGGACGAAGGATTGCCCTTCATTCCAAACGAGATCTATCAGCAGATCACGGCGCTCGCATCGCGCTGAACAGGACCCTGTATCGCGCAGGGGAGCGACACCGCTCCTCCGCGCCTGGCGATAATTGAGAGTAATTTTTCGAGGGAGAGATCGAATGACTCAGGCGGTGGAGATATCTCACGTTTACCAACCCAGGGACTATAAGAGCGACCTGAAGCCCATCTGGTGCGCGGGCTGCGGCGACTTCGGCGTATTGAACGCGCTCTACAAAGCGATGGCGATGAACAGTCTGGATCCCAAGAACACGGTCGTCGTTTCCGGCATCGGATGCTCTTCGCGCCTGCCGGGTTTTGTAAACACCTACGACTTTCATAGTGTACACGGCCGCGCCCTGCCGATCGCGA
>JBBRKX010000198.1:0-7597 GCA_038231675.1 Chthonomonadales bacterium
GGAGATGGCTTTCGGCCATGGGGCATAAGAAGATATCAAGCATCGTGTGATGAACCGTTCGATCGATCTCGTTGAGAGATCGAATGCGTCGCTTCATCCCAGAGCGCCCGGCGCTGGGCGGCATAGGTGCGGGACACTTCACGGAAATCCAGCCAGGCGACTACCATTGCGGCGCACAGGAGCAGCGCACAAACTCCCCAGTAGGCATATGCGATGGCGACGCGCGTAAAGATCTGTCTGCGCACATGCACACTGGCCAGGAGCGGATGAACCTGCGCGGCATGGTGAATAGCCGGCATCAACACCCATAGTCCATATATCGTCATTCCGGTAATCGCGCACAGCAGAAGCGCTCCGATGGTCCGCAATCGCCGCGAACGCGCACTTACGATACTTGAATAGGGTGGAGATCCTTGCGCCATGGCATTGTTCCTATTGTGGTCGGGCCTTACTCGCGGCCGCTTCGCGAAGCAAACGTATCGCGTCCGGCACCCCCGCCGGATGATGGTAAATGGAGGTCCCCGCCACAAATACATTGGCGCCCTGTTCCGCGGCTGCTCCAATCGTGGCGGCCGTGATGCCTCCGTCTACTTCTAGATGTATCGGCCGCCCTATACGAGCGAGCATATCGCGGACACGCCGGATCTTCGGCAGCATTGCGGGCAGGAACTCCTGTCCTCCGAATCCGGGATTGACCGTCATTACAAGCACCAGATCGATGTCGTCGAGAACATACTCCAGAATGTCGATCGGCGTAGCGGGGTTCAGGGCCACCCCGGCCTTTGCGCCACCATGCCGGATCTGCGCAAGGGTCCGCTGCAAATGGATGCTTGCTTCCGCCTGCACCGTGATGCCATCCGCTCCAGCCTGAATGAAATCGTCGATATAGCGCTCCGGCTCCACAATCATCAGATGAACGTCGAAAAAGGCATGGGACACCGGGCGGAGCGCTTTAACCGCAGCGGGTCCCATGGAGATATTCGGAACAAAGCGGCCGTCCATCACATCGAAATGGAGATATTCCGCTCCCGCGCTCTCCACCTGACGCGCGGCGTCGGCAAGGTTGCCAAAGTCGGAAGCAAGCAGCGATGGCGCAATAAGCACCGAACTGGTCTGGCTCACTGAATCCTCTTGTTCCGCGTGGCAAGTGGGTCAAACGATTTTGAAAACACCACCTGATCGTTGTAAAAGATCCTCAAAGTGATTGTCTTGCCCAGATAAACGAAGGTAACAGGGATTTTGTCTCCCTCTTTATGATCCTCGTTGATTACGGTCATAGGCAAATTCTGGCTGTCCGTAACTTCGATCCGCACTTTCCGTTCCCCCTTGCCGTCCTTGGGAATGCTGATGGTCCGATCGAACGAATGTTCGGTCTGATCGGCCGGGGGGGGCGTTGGGGCAACGTCTCCCGTTCCCGGCGTGGTGTCGCCAGCGCCCGGATTGGTCGGATCCGGGCCATTTGGATCCGGATTCGCGGTGTCTCCAGGATTTGCGTCTCCCGTCGCATAGTCCGGCTTGGGACCATCGCTGATCAACAGGCCCACGGCGGTGTCATGCAGCACACGTTTCTTGTAGGATACGTCCTGGTGCATCACACAGTTGATTGGCACCTTTGCGCTGAACTCGGTAATTTCTTTACCGATGGTCAGGCCGGCGTCCTTCAATTTCTGCTCGGCGTCCTCTTTTTGAAGCGTCATAACATTCGGCACATTGACATACGTCGGTCCTTTGCTGTACCAGATGTTCAGGTTATGGTTCGGCCTGATCTGATCTCCCAGCGATGGATCGGTCTTATAAACGATATCGCGCGGTTTCTCGGAAAACACGGAATGTTCGATCAAATGGACATGTTTGTCCGCAGCCATCTGACGAACATCCTCGATGCTCTTTCCAACCATTTCCGGTACCGCGATCGGCCTGGGAACCGCCCAAAGAGCGCCGCATACGCCGGCAAACACCACGAGCGCTCCAAAGATCACGGCGGTTACGCCGGCGATCGCGAATTTAAGGTAAATGGAGACGCGCTCGTCCGAAGCGCGGAGTCGATTGGAAGAGGGCATGGTATTTGTCTGACTGGCAACAATCACGTCCTGAACGGGCGCGGGCCGCTGTACTGGAGTGGGAACAGGCTCTTGCGGCGTATCCACGCTGGAAGCCGCCACCACGGGATCCGCTAAGGGCGGCGGCGGCAATCGAGGCGGGGCGGGGGCTGCCGAAAGCTTTTCGATATCGACAGGGGACCAGGAAAGGGGCTTACCAAATCGCAATGCGTCGCGCACGGATTTCAGATCGTTCAGCAGATCCGCCGCCGAACGATATCGATCTTCAGGCGCCTTCTGAAGACATTTAAGTAGGATGCCTTCCACCGATCGCGGAACTCCGGGATTCAGCGTATGGGCAAGGGGTATGGCGGCGAACGCATGTTGGTCGGCAATCGCTTCCGACGATCCTCCGGAATAAAGCGGCGTCCCGGTAAGCATTTCGTAGAGCGTAGCGCCAAGAGAATAAATATCCCCTGCCGGCGTCCCGGGGTGTCGCATGGAAAGTTCCGGCGGGTGATAGGGCGCGGACCGCAACAGGACGAGTTCCTGCGCCGCCGGAGATTTCGCCACCGCAGCTTGCAGGCCGAAGTCGGTGACCTTCACTGCCCCCTCGGGACTGACGATGACATTCTGAGATCGCAAGTCACCGTGCACCTGCCCCATGTTGTGCGCATAGTGCAGCGCCTCACCAATCGCACAGGAAAAGTCGACTGCGACGGAAAGCGTAAAAGGCGCTATGCGCCGAATTCTCTCCTTGAGATCAATTCCGCGGACAAACTCGAACGAGGCAAAAGGCGTGCCGTCTTCTACTCCAAATTCGTAAAAACGGGTTATATTAGGATGGTTCAATAGTCCGGAGGTCTTCAGGGACTGATCGAAGGCATCGACAAAATCCCTGTCACCGATAAACGCCGATGTTACGGCCTTCAGCGCCACGACACGATTGCCCTGCTTATCCCGTGCTTTATAAACGGTGAAAAGAGGGCTTTCTCCGACTTTTTCCAGCACCTCATATCGCTGATTGACCAGATGGTTGATCACAGAGTTTTTCTCCCCTTCGGGGCTCGCGACCCAACAGCGGCAGGCAAACCATTCTGATCTGGCTCGGCCTCTTCACCGGAGTCTCGGGCGGCGGGCGGGACCGAACGGGATCGCACCATCCGCAAAGCCACGATGACGAACGTCGCGATCAACAAGATATGATAGAGATGAATGCCTATATGATCGTCCCAATCCGAGATTCCATCCATAGTCGTCGTTCCAGTCGCGAGAAGGAACGATCCGATGATCCACCGACCGCCGACGAGCAAGATCCAGAGCGACGCGAAAATGAGATTCCCGATAGGAGAGAGGACTTCTCGTCGACTCTTGAGCGGCGTCTGCATGGATGGTGTCAGACCTGGCGCCCGAGCGCCGTGCGGACCGCTTTCTCGGAGACATCTCCGGAAATAAAGACATCCCCCAGACGCCGAACCAGAACAAAGTGAAGCCGCCCCGCCTGGGTCTTTTTATCCCTGCCCGCTGCCAAAAGCACGTCCTCCACGGAGAGATCGTCAGGAAACGCGATAGGAAGCCCCGCCAGCATAAGCGCCACTCTAATTCGCGCGGTTACCTCGATGGGAGTCACTCCCATCTCCTCCCCGATCAGCGCCGCAGAGACCATTCCAATCGCAATGGCCTCTCCATGCTTATACCGACGATAATGCGTGAGAGCTTCGATGGCATGCCCGATCGTATGACCGAAGTTGAGGATTGCGCGGAGGCCCTGCTCCGTCTCATCCTCGGCGACGACTTCCGCTTTTATCTCGCAAGAACGTGCTATTACGTCTATCAATTCCGACTCTTCGGTTCGGAGGACCGCGGGAATTGTCCGCTCGAAAGTATCAAAAAAGGCGCTGTCGTAGATTATACCATACTTGATTACCTCGGCCAATCCAGACCGAAGCTCTCTCCGCGACAAGGTTTGGAGCGTTCGCGGATCGATCAAAACGCTGACGGGCTGGTGAAAAGCGCCGACGAGGTTCTTGCCCTCCGGAAGGTCTACGCCGGTTTTACCGCCGACGCTGGCGTCGACCTGCGCAAGCAGAGTGGTGGGTATTTGGACAAACCGTATGCCTCGCATAAAGGTCGCGGCGGCAAATCCAACAAGATCTCCCAGCACGCCCCCGCCGACAGCCACGACAAGGCTTCGTCTATCCAGGCCCGCAGCGACAAATCGACCGTATAGCCGGGCGACCGTATTCAGATTCTTGACGCGTTCGCCGGCGGGGATTGTCACCCTGGTAACCTGGAGGCCGAGAGATTCCAACGCTGTCTCCATGGCTCCCGCATAGTTCGAAAGCACCCCGGGATGCGTCACTATGCAGATACGGGTCACATTCGGCACATCGGCGATAAGGGCGCCTGCACGACCCGATCCGATCATTCCGGAATCTATATGGATGTTGTAGCTGCGCTCTCCAAGCCCAACATGCAAGCAACGCGCATCCAGGTTGGGCGGTGTCATTTTAGAAACTCCCGAATTATTTTCTCCGCTATCTCGTCCGGCATCATCCGATCCGTATTTATCTGATGGTCAGATGCTTGTTCGTATCCCGCCATGCGCTGCCGGAGCATTTCCTCTATACGAAGCAGCGGCTGGGAATTACCCGCAAGAAGCGGCCGCGACTGTCCGTTTCCAACCCTGGCGATAATCGCGTCGGGCATCGCCCGAAGCCATACCGTCCAGCCGCTTTTGCGGAGCGCCGCCACATTTTCCGGGTCGATCACGGCCCCTCCCCCCGTGGCGATGACCCTTCCCGTGCCGGCCGACAGATCCCGAATCACGTTCCGCTCTATTTCCCTGAATACAGCCTCTCCTCTGGACACAAATAAATCGGCAACGGAGCAGCCTTCGCGCCGCTCGATATGTTCATCGGAATCCATAAACTCCCGGTGCAGTTTGCGGGCGCAGAGCCGACCGACCGTGGACTTGCCTGTCCCCATGAAGCCGATGAGCACCAGATTACGCTCTTTCATCGTGCCTGCCTTTCGGCCTCCAGCACACACCCGGCCTCATTGATCCGGCTGCTTCCATCCTCGAGACCGAACGTCCGCCAGGTACGAATCGACATTTCGCTGAAACTCCTCGATACTATCGCCGCCAAATTTCTCCAACACCACCGCTGTCAGCGCAAGAGACACCATCGCTTCCCCCACGATAGCGGCGGCAGGAACCGCACAGACATCCGAGCGCTCGAAATGTGCTTTGACAGGCTGCTTCGTCTGCATGTCCACGGAGGCAAGCGGCGTAGGCAAAGTGGAGAGCGGCTTCATGGCGGCGCGCACGACCACGGGTTCGCCGTTCGTCATACCGCCTTCAATACCGCCCGCGTTGTTTGTTCCCCGGGTAAAGCCCTCGCCCGCACCGAAGAACAATTCGTCATGCACTCTGGATCCGGGCAGTTCCGCGACACCAAATCCCAGCCCCACTTCTACTCCCTTAATCGCCTGAATGCTCATGAGAGCGGCGGCAAGACGCGCATCCAGCTTTCGATCCCAGTGCACGAAGCTCCCAAGTCCAGGGGGACATCCAAGGGCGATGACCTCGAACACGCCGCCTAGAGTATCGCGGGTGCCTTCCGCCATGCAGACATCTATCGCCGCAATCATCCGCGCTTCCGCTTCAGGGTCCGCACAGCGGACCGGCGACGTTTCCGCTTGCGCGGCAAGTCGGCGATAATCCACCTTGCTGTCAAAACGCGCCCAGACATTCCCGAGCATTACAACGTGGCTGACCACTTCGATGCCGACGTGTTTGAGCAGATGCCGGCAGATTGCCGCGATAGCAACGGTAACTGCGGTGTTCCTGGCACTGGAGCGATCCAGAATAGGACGTAGATCGTCGGTATGGTACTTCAGCATCCCTGGAAAATCCGCATGGCCCGGTCGCGGTTGTGTAATCGGAGGAGTTTCATTCTCGACAGGCGTAATCGACATCTTCTCCAGCCAGTTTTCCCAGTCGCGATTGCGAACGAGGACCGTAATGGGCCCTCCCATGGTCCTTCCAAATCGGATGCCGGAGAGAATCTCCACCGTATCCACTTCCATCTGCTGACGTGCCCCACGCCCATGCCCGCCTTGCCGTCTTCGGAGATGATGGTTGATTTCATCGAAATCGAGCGTCAGGTTCGCCGGGAGACCTTCTATAATCGCGGTCAGCGATGGGCCGTGCGATTCACCCCCTGTAAGAAATCGAAACAAGCCTTTCAACCCTTTCTAAACGTAAAGCGATCCGCCGCCAGTTCCCGAAAGGAATGGGCAGCGGACCACTTGATTTATCGTAAACGTCAGGAACTCGATGGACAATCTATTCGAACGCGAATAAATCCATCACGGAACGCATCTTCAGGGCCGCATCTGAAAGTGGACTACGGTCCCGGGTTGGTGAGGCCTCCGCCAGCGCCTGCGCCACCCCCACCACCGTCCACTCCGCCGCCAGGCGCATTCAAGGGTGCGCGTTCCGGCAATATTATCGGAGTAATGAACACCAGCAGTTCGGAGTCGTTGGTGCTGATGTTCTTCGATCGGAACAGATTGCCGATAATCGGAAGGTCGGCAAGTAAGGGGACCTTGGTGACGACGTTCGCGTCCGTTTTGCGAACGAGGCCGCCAACAACCATCGTGTCGCCGTTCCGTAAAATTCTTTTTACGGGAACATCCTGGGACACGATGATCGGTTGGCTTTGCCCATCCGGGCTGGTGACCGTACCTGATTGATCGCTAAAGAATAGATCGCCGATCAGAGTAATCGTATCGTCCCCGTTGATAAACGGAGTGATATTGATGTACGTCGCCGTCGTGACGGCATTGAGATTATACTGAGTAATCGCTGTTCCACCAGGTCCAATCACAGTGCTGGGGGTAAATGAGGGGAACTGCGTGGATGAAAACAAGAGAACATTGATGCCGTTTAAGGTAGTCGCCGTCGGGGACGCGATGACCTTGCCATGGTTTTGTGAAATAGCCGCGTCTACCTGCGCCTGGAAGTTGCCCGCCGCAAACTGAAAAACCGCGTTCCCGGTAGGAGCGAAACCCGCATTAAGGGCGCCGATCAAGTTGACCTTTTGAAACTGGAGGTTCAATCCGAAAGCGTCCGTATCCAGTTGAGTCGTCGTGATAAACTCTCCTCGGATCAGGATCTGTCTTGGCTTTACATCCAGCAAACGAATCAGTTGACGCAGTTCCTGCAGGTCGGATTCATTTTCGTAAAAGACGATGATGGAGTTGTCCGCAGGATTCGCGATCAAGCGCTTGATTCCATCCGGCAAGAGGCTATCCAGGCCGGTGCCAACTCCTCCCGTAGTCCCGTTCCCTGGAACTCCACCAGGATTCGTGCCGATGCCCCCCGGTTGCTGAAACCCGCCTGCACCGCCGCCGAAGGGCGCACCACCGCCACTGCCGGGAAATACTTGTCCGCCGCGTGCAAACTCATCGCGGGTATCATCGCCGGCGCGATGGGAGGTGTCATCTTCTCCATTCGATCTCGGCGTATGCGCGGATCCGGAGGTTGCGGA
>JBBRKX010000199.1:0-7577 GCA_038231675.1 Chthonomonadales bacterium
AATTTTTCGAGCGATCCTTGCCCTATGAAGAGCGTCGTGCGTTGATTGGAACTCCTCTCCGAAAACAGATCCGTGTCTTTGGAGAACCGGAGGCGTTCGGTTTGCAGGAAGACACCATCATTCGAGAGTTCATTGCCTTTTACGAACGGCGTGGCGAACGTGAAGTGATCTTACATGATGTCATCGCTGTCCTGATCGAAGGGAAGCAACGCGGCATCCCAACGGGGCTGGTGACATCGAAGAATAGAGAAGAGCTTGCAAATACTCTCCCTCGGCTCGGCATAGCTTCGTTTATCGACACAGCCATAACGGCGGATGATATCGCGCATCCGAAGCCTGCACCAGATGGTCTTCTGCTTGCTTTAGACCGACTCGCCATTTCATCCAGAGACGCTCCAGAAGCCGTTTATATTGGCGATACCGTTCATGATATGCGCGCCGCAAAGTCGGCGGAAATTAGAAGGATCGCCGTTACGTGGGGAGCCACTCCAGGCCACCTCCTCGCCCTCGAACAACCTACACACCTTGCCTCTACCGCCGCTGAGCTTAGATCCCAGCTTTTCTAAAGGCGAAGCGGCTGACTGGAGTCACAACCCAGCAGTTGTATCAACAAAGAAGCGTTTGCCAAGCCGTACTCAAGGACGAGGATCCCCAAGTCCGATGTTTTTTGCGGCTCAATCATTGGGGAAGATAGGGAACGCACGGGCAGTCGAGACGTTATGTGTGGCGCTGTAATTCTTAACTGCGAGTCCACCGCAAATGGTTAGGGACGCCGGGCTCAACGCTCTCCGTAACGTGCAAGCATACTGTAAGGATGTATGCCAGTGGACCGAAGCTGACGAGAGTGTTAAACGAGGCGCGCACTGGATTCTCGCAGAGCTTGTTGCATTGTTAGCGATCCTCGGGGTAATGGAGATAGGGTTGGTGCGGCGCGCAATAGATGGCGCTGTTGGGCGCCGCATGTTTGCTTACGGAGGCTCGGAGGTTAAACGTGTTCCAGGGTGCGGTCCCCGACGCTGGGAGTCATGCGGCCAATGAGTTTATTCAGGGCGTGCATATAGGCTTTGCCACTGGCAACAATGATATCGGTGGCCGTGCCGCGACCAGAGTAGATGTCATGTCCACGTCGGATACGGATCGTTACCTCCGCGAGGGCGTCGATACCTTCCGTAACCGCCTGAATACTGAATTCGATCAGCTCGTTTTCCACGTTTACAATGCGATTGATCGCACGGTATACGGCGTCGACAGGCCCCGTACCATGGCAAGAATCCACCAACTCACGCCCTTCCGGATCTCGAACGCATACTGTGGCCGTCGGGATCAGTTTGTCTCCGCAAGAAACCTGAACATGGACAAGTTCATAAGTCTGATGCACCGCGCTGGTCTCGTCCGCCGCGATCGCTTCCAGGTCTTCGTCGTAGACCTGTTTTTTGCGGTCCGCGACTTCCAGGAAACGTGCGTAGACCTTGTCGATCAGATCCTCGGTGAACGCGTAGCCCAGTTCCGCCAGACGGTGCTGGAGCGCATGACGACCGCTGCGGGCGCTGAGGACGATCTTGCTTTCCAGGATGCCGACGTCGCGGGGGTCGATGATCTCGTAGGTGGTGCGTTCCTTCAAGACTCCATCCTGATGGATTCCGCTGGAATGTGAGAAGGCGTTCGCGCCTACGATGGCTTTGTTCGGCTGTACGAAGATACCGGTTGCGGTGCTCACCATGCGGCTAGTTTTATAGAGTTCCGGGGTGACGACGCCGGTTTCGCAATCATAGATATCGCTTCGAACTTTCATCGCCATCACGACCTCTTCCAGAGAGGTGTTTCCGGCACGCTCACCAATGCCGTTGATGGTGCATTCGACCTGACGGGCGCCGTTCCGCACACCCGCGAGCGCGTTTGCGACGGCCATGCCCAGGTCGTTATGGCAATGCACGCTCACAACAGCCCTATCTATGGTGGGAACATGCTCCATGACGTAGCGAATGAGAGCGCCGTATTCGTCCGGAGTCGTATATCCCGTGGTGTCGGGAATATTAATGACCGTTGCGCCTGCCTCGATGACGGCTTCAATCACACGACAAAGATAATCTCTATCCGCGCGGCCGGAATCTTCCAGGAAGTATTCGACGTCCTCCACATACGTGCGGGCATGGCGGACGGCCGCGACGCCGCGCTCCATGGCCTGTTCGCGGGACAGGCGCAGTTTGTGCTGGAGATGGCTGTCCGAGACTCCCAGACCGGTATGAATGCGTGGCCGGACCGCATCCTTGAGCGCCTCGCCGGCGGCATCGATATCTTTTACGACGGCACGGGTCAGACCACAGACCGTACAGTTTTTGATAAGCCTGCTGATCTGCTGCACGGCCTGGAAATCTCCGGGTGAGGAGATAGGAAAGCCTGCTTCGATGACATCCACGCCAAGCCGCTCAAGCTGCCGGGCGATTTCGAGCTTTTCTTCCACGTTGAGCGACGCCCCTGGAGACTGTTCGCCGTCGCGCAAAGTGGTGTCGAAAATGTGTATTCGGGTTGCCATGGATGCTGCTCCTCTTTGAACTGTCCGATCCCCCGGATGTTGGTGACCAGGGGACCGGAAATTGCGGCGTTTAGCCGCGCCACTCTATTTTGCCCACGCGCTGATTGGCATCGGTCTGTTCGGTGGTCGTCGCCGCCTGCTCGGTTTTTTGTGCGACGTCGCTCTTGACCCAACTCATCATCGCCCGCAGTTCGCGGCCCACGATCTCGATGGGATGTTTGCGATCCTGTTGATCCAGCGCCCGGAAGACGGGCCTGCCCGCACGGTTCTCCAGGATCCACTCTCGAGCGAACTCGCCGCTCTGGATCTGCCGCAAGGTTTCTTTCAGGGTCGCCTTGACATGATCGTCGATGATCTTGGGTCCGCGCGTCATGTCGCCGAACTGGGCAGTATCGGAGATCGAGTAGCGCATGCCGGCGATGCCAGCCTCATACATGAGGTCGACGATCAGCTTGAGTTCATGCATACATTCGAAGTAGGCGATTTCCGGTTGATAACCGGCGTTGACCAGGGTCTCGAACGCCGCCTTCACCAGTGCGGTGGTGCCGCCGCAAAGAACTGCTTGCTCGCCGAAAAGGTCGGTTTCGGTCTCTTCCTGGAAAGTGGTCTCCAGGACTCCAGCCCGCGTTCCGCCGATCCCCTTTGCATAGGCGAGCGCAATATTCTTAGCGTTGCCGGTATGATTTTGATAGATCGCGATCAGGCAGGGGACGCCTTTGCCTTCTTGATATACCCGCCGAACCAGATGGCCGGGTCCTTTGGGCGCGACCATAAAGACGTCGATATTATCGGGGGGCAGGACCTGGCCGAAATGGATATTGAATCCGTGTCCAAAGGCGATGGCGTTGCCGGGGGAAAGGTTCGGCTCGATCGCCTCTTTGTACAGGGCGGACTGATACTCGTCATTTACGAGGATCATGATGATGTCGGCCTGTTTGGTGGCTTCCGCAACGGTCATGACAACATGTCCATCGTTTTCGGCCGTGTCCCAGGACTTCCCTTTGCGCAGGCCCACAATGACGTCCATGCCTGATTCTTTCAAATTCAGCGCATGGGCATGGCCCTGGCTGCCATAGCCGATAACGGCGATTTTCTTGCCACGGAGCGCGGACGGGTCGGCGTCGGCTTCGTAATATACTTTAGCTGGCATAACGTCAATGTTCTCCTTAAGAAAAAGCGTAATGTTGATTCTAGCGCGGATCGCTTGCGCGTCGCTCCGCCCATCTCAGGCCGAGTCCGATTCCGAGCCCAATAAGCAGAAACAGGGCGATGTTGACAAAGAAATTGCGTACGGTGTCCAGTCCCAATCGATCCGTGATGCTGTTATACATCTTCCACAGCAGCCAGATGAGCGGGAAAACCAGTCCGACGATAAATCCCCGTATGGCTCCGGTTAGTGCGCTCCCTGTCCGCCATCCTATGGCGCCGCCGACGATTGCTCCGGCAACCGGGCCCACGCAACCGGCCAGGAGCAAGAACCGTCCGAAGGCGGCGGCGTCCACAATCTCATGCATATCGCCCATCGTGGTGGTTCCTATGCGCCTGATGCGTGAGGCCTTAGTCGGTTCCCTCGCGACCGGATCGGCTTGCCGTCTTGGCCCCACGCGCCATCGCGATGATGCCCGTGCGGACCAGTTCGCGAATTCCGTAAGAAGCGAGCAAGTCGGTGATCTTATCCAGCTTGTCCGTGCTTCCCGTCACCTCGACAATGAACGTTTTTTCGCTCATGTCGATGATACGTCCGCGGAAGATCTCTACGATCTGCATGATTTCTCCGCGATCTTTCGGCTCGGCGTTCACCTTAATGAGAGCCAATTCGCGTTCCACGGCGGCAGTTTCGGTGTAGTCCACCACCTTGATCACTTCAACCAATTTATTCAGTTGTTTGGTGATCTGTTCCAGCACCCGATGGTCTCCACCGACGACGATGGTCATACGGGATATTTCCGCCTTGTCGGTGACGGAGACGGCAAGCGATTCAATGTTATAGCCACGTCGCGCGAAGAGACCCGAGACTCGGGCCAGGACACCCGGGTGGTTCTCGACCAGCGCGGTGATCGTATGCTGCTGTTGCAGTTGCGCCATAATAGTGGTGCTCATCGTACTTTCCATCCTCTGCTCCAATTCAGTTGAGTGCGTCGTATTTATGATAAATGATGAATGCAGCCGCATATCCGACACGCGAGTGCATCAAGGGTTCGCGAAGGTCCATGCAGGGAGGCTTAGCTCGATCGCCGATATCGGGTTAGCCAACGCATATCCGCATTGGCTCCATTAGAGATCGAAAGGCGGCTTTGGATCTTCGTCATTATCCTCTTCCGCTTCCTCCTCTTCGTCCGCTTCGCCCTGGAAAGCTCCCAGTTCGGTGAGGGAGATCGCGTCGGCCGCAATGAACAGTCCCGCGCCTCCTCCCGGGCCTGGCCAGTCGATCATTTCCAGAGAAGCGCCGTTGCGTCCACTGTGCCCTTGCGATTCCGCCAGCCCGAGACTGATCGCATAATCCAGATGCAACAGGTCACGCGGTGTCAGCGGACAGGCCTCCATTTGATCCCCGAAGCCTGGCGGCAGATCCCCCCGACCGTGATTCGCCCGCGCATATTCGACCAGTAGCGGCATGGCTCGCAAGAAATAGACATGCGAAAGCGCGGGCCTGAGGACCTGGCGAAAATAGAGACCGCTACGAATTAAGCTGTGATACCCTCGCTGATAGTGGCGCCACAGCGCGTCTTGATCTAGTTCTTCAATATTCATGAATATTTAAGCCCGGTCAAGCGCCGGAGATCCCCCCATTGCATCAGATTCTCCGGGACAGGAGAAAGAGCCCGTCTTTCTCCTGTCTCACGAAAACGCTCGATAGCCCGGTTTGAGAGTCTTGAGTCTATGCCTCGGTATCTTCCGCTTCCACGGCGTGTTTCACCTCGATGTATTGTGCGAGGACCTTCTGCTCGTCTTCAAAAGACCACTCTTCAGCGTCCGCATGAACGCTTGCTTTGGCGGCTTCAAGGTCGGTCTTCACCAACATTTCCTGCACGGTCTGACCGGAAGGAATCATCGGATAGACGTTTTCTTCCGTTGGGATCATACAGTCGATCACGACCGGGCGATCTATGATGGCCTTCGCCTTGATCAAAATATCCGTCAGCTCTTCCGGCGTGGTGGCGCGGAAGCCAACGCCGCCGTACGCCTCCGTCAGTTTGACGAAATCAGGCGACGCCTGCAGATCGACCTGACTGTACCGCTCGTCGTAAAACATTTCCTGCCACTGCCGCACCATGCCCAACGATCTATTATTGATGATCATGGTGATGACCGGCTGTTTGTATACGGTAGCGGTCATCAGCTCCTGGGTCATCATCTGAAATGAGCCGTCGCCGGAAACGCAGACCACGCGCTTGTCCGGATTTCCGAACTGCGCGCCGATTGCGGCCGGCAAGCCGTAGCCCATGGTGCCGAGCCCTCCGGAGGTGATCCATTGATGCGGCCGCCGCGATTTGAAGTACTGGGCCGCCCACATCTGGTGCTGCCCTACATCCGTGGCCATGATGCAATCGTGATCGAAGGCTTCGCTAAGCTTCTCGATGGCGTATTCGGCATATAGCTTCCCATTGTCCGGATACACGAGTGGGAAGCGGCGTTTCCACTCCATGATCGTGTCGTTCCAGGCGTCGGCGGGGCGCGGCTGCACAAACTTCAGCAGTTCGGTGAGGATCGCTTTTACATCCCCAACGATGGGCACATCCGGAATCATCACCTTGCCGATCTCAGCGGGATCGATGTCGATATGGATGATCTTCGCTCCGGTGGCGAACTTATCCACCGCGCCCGTAACCCGGTCGTCGAATCGAGCGCCGACGGCGATCAACAGATCGGACTGGTTCACCGCATGGTTTGCGTACGCCGTGCCGTGCATGCCGAGCATTCCGATCGAGAGGGGATGCGTCTCATCGATCGCTCCCTTGCCCAAGAGCGTAGTGGTCGTCAGGATGTTCGTTTTTTCCGCAAGCGCCGTCACTTCGGCCTGCGCGTCCGATGCGACCGCGCCACCGCCAACATAAAGGACCGGGCGCACTGATTCGGCGATTAATTGAGCGGCTTTACGAATTTGCAGCTCGGGGATCCGTGACTCCGGCCCGGCCGGCCGATACGAGGGAATGTTTACATTCTTCGGATAATCCGTTGCGGCATCGAATTCGATCTGGTTCTTGCTTACGTCCAGAGGAATATCCACGAGCACCGGTCCGGGGCGGCCTGTGCGAGCGATGTGAAACGCTTCCGCGAGGGCGGCGCCCAGGTCTTCCACCTTTTTGACGAGAAAATTATGTTTGGTGATCGGCATGGTGATGCCCGTGATGTCCGCTTCCTGGAAAGCATCCTTGCCGATGGCCGAGGTTCGCACCTGGCCGGTGATGGCGACCATGGGAATGGAGTCCATATAGGCAGTGGCGATGCCGGTGACAAGGTTAGTGGCTCCCGGGCCGCTGGTGGCAAGGCAGACGCCGACTTTGCCCGTGGAGCGGGCGAAGCCATCCGCCATGTGCGCGGCGCCTTGCTCGTGGCGTACGAGGATGTGCTTGATGTCTTTGCAGTCGAAGATCGCATCATAGATCGGCAGCACCGCGCCTCCGGGATAGCCGAAGATGTGTGTCACTGCTTCTTGACGCAGACACTCCAAAAGAATTTGTGCCCCAGATAGTTTCATTCGCGAGGACCTCCAGATAGGTGCAAACATTTTACCGACAGTACGTTAAGGACAGTCGGAGGTCGAGAGCCCGATGGCTACGCATCCCCGACAGGAATTGCGATCAGATCCACTGAATCGGGAGCAATGGGCCGTGCTTCCGTTTACCACGCTTTCATTATGACCCAAAAAAGCCCCTCATCCGCAAGGGACGAGAGGCTTTGCTCACGTGGTACCACCCTTGTAATCGGTGCGCGTTAACGAAACGCGAACGACAGTTGCACAAGGCAACTCACCGACCACTTGAAGCGCGATATCGGGCGCGAACCGGACGGCCTAATGAGGATGGCACTGTAGGAGCGATCC
>JBBRKX010000200.1:0-7552 GCA_038231675.1 Chthonomonadales bacterium
GTAAAACCAGTTCAAGTTTGCAAGGCCGCTCGCGCAACCAATAAAGCGGTCTTCCAGCAAAACGACGAACCCATGCCTTTCAGATTGCTCGACAGGATTGCCTTGCTCAATCGCATGTTCCTCAAAGCCTGCATTCATCCACTTAAACTCGGCATCACCCATCTCACGTTCGACAATACTTACTGTTTCCATCTCGCCTCCTCATCCCTGAGCGTTGATTTGCCATTGTCAATGAGGAGCGGGCGCGGATAGCTGAAGCTGCTCAAGGTGCAGCCCTTCCGCTATGTACACCCTTTGTTTTAGCTCACGTAACAATTCGCGCAGCTGTACCAGCTTTTCCTGAGTGGCCTTATCCTCCGCCAAAGCAATGAGCAAATCCTTTTCTTGCTCCTTTCTGAGGAGCAGAGGCTTTGCATCCGGCGGAGGGTTGCCGTCGGGCCCTCGGTGACCGGGCGCTCCGACAGGACCGGCAATGTCGGGCAGCTCAAGGATACCGGCTGGACGTGGCACAGCCAGCTCTGCCAGCCGGGCGCTGTCCAGCTTTGCCTTGAGTGCTGGTGTCAATACATTGAATGGTTTCAAGGCAACGGCTGATACATCCCTGTTAGAGGAGAGTTGCTTGATCCGGTCTCCAAGCGATGATAGCGCCAGTTCCATGCCTTGCAAGCCCAGGTTCTTTTTCAGAGCTTCTTGCAACGGGAGGCCCTGAGCAGTCTGTATAAGCCGGACTTCAGCAGGTAGTCCAGGCGCTCCCTGAGGTCCGACTGGCCCGAAATTGCCGGGGATAACGCTAACAGGGCCTCCAGCAGTATAAAAGTACACTTGAATAGCCTGTTTGTCGAGGCCATTCAGGGCGTCCTGCATGCACGCCAGAAGATCATCCACTAAAATGTCGCACGCTTCTTGCATTGGCTTTCGAAGCGCAGCCGTGTCGGCATTTAGCGGAAGCGGCTGGAATTGGCGAGCAGGCGGGCCAATATCTCCGGTGGGGCCAGGCACACCAGGAGGAAAGTATCCCTGCTGCCCACCCTCGATCAGCCCAAGTGTCACGCGATGCCATACGATCAGCATGTCAGTGGATTTCCCAGCAGTGATCCTCACGGTCCGTCGATAGGCCACGCCCCCCTTGCCCGGCACACTTCCTTCCACCTGTATCTCGTGCCACCCAGCAGTAGTGATGATAGTACCCTTCTGCGCGGGCACGGATTTGCCGTCTACATAGACATGAGCCGATGTTGGAAGGTCGTATAGATGCAAGCGGCCTATCTGCTGTGCTGATACGCCCGTGCCACACCAGAGCATGGCAGACAGACACACTGCTGGAAAGAGGAACGGCAATCGTTGCCAGGAACGGTTCATCCGCATGGTTATTATCCTCTGGCGCTCACCAATACTGTCGGAGCTCGTCCGCCGTATGCCTTTCGCACTTCGCCACGAAAAGCGGCCGCATTTTCAATTTTGATCGTGCTCCCAATGCAAAACACCACAATTTTCCGATCATGCATCAGTGCGTTCGGGCAGACAATAGTCGAATCCTGCGTTTGTAAGCTATGGAGAGTAGATATTGGACAGGAAATCGCCTCTCTTACCGCGAACCGGCCTGCATGAAATGTTTCCGCTCCAACCCGCTGCTCATAGGTCTAGCTGCCCTGTTCATTATCACCGGGCTGGTGGCGTGGACCGTCATGCGCGAACTGCGGCAAGAAGCAAAGGACCGGGCGCTGATTGCGGCCGTGAAGCAGGAAGACGCCAATGCGGTTGTGCATTTGCTAAACGAGGGAGCAGACGCCAACGCGAAGTATTTGCCGAAGGATGCACGGCCGTTCTGGCGAGTGTGCTGGGACATGCTGCAGAGACGGCGTCAAGGAGAAGGCGCTCCAACTGCATTGATGATATTGTTTACGCCAATGCCTTCTCCAGTCGCTCCTGATCTCCTCATAGCATCCGTCCCCGACCTTCGCATCGTGAAAGCCTTGTTGGCGCACGGGGCCACTCCCAATGTCTTAGATAGGGGTGGATGCTCTATACTGGCATACGCGTTAGATTTACATGACGCGAACATCGCTTTGTTACTGATGCAACACGGTGCACAACTGGCCGATACGGTGGATGGTTCAACCGAGCCATTGATTGTGGAGGCGGCTGGCCAAAGCGAGAGGCGCGTTCTCGAAGCGATGCTAGCGAGAGGCGCAGACATCAACGCGCGGAATCGATTCGGCATTACTGTATTGATGCGTTCGGCAGATTTTGGAAACGTCGCTAATGTGAGATTTTTACTTGCCCGCCATGCCAACCTGGCAACAATGGATGAGGGAGGGACCACGGCATTGGACCACGCTCTGTCCAACGCAAAAACAAATCCATCGTCGCTCGAAGCAAAGTTGGCAATACGTGTGCTGCGCCTGGCTGGAGCCCACTAATGCAGGCAGGACAAAGGGCTGCGTCGGTTGTACCGCACGCTCTCGTTCGGCGCAAATGCACGCTCACATGCCAGTGCCATCGCTTCAAAGGAAATCAACGTATGTATCACGAGCGCACCTGTGTGCTAGTTTGAGGCGCACGCAATGACGGGCGGGGTTCACAAGGTTGAGACGCAGCCGGAAGAACTGCTAAGACCTATAGACTGATGGAAAGCGAAGTTCATCTACTTGCAGGGATCAGGACAGCATCCGATAGCCCTTCCGTCAGACTAAACCGTTCCACATCTGCGATACGATATGCCCACTCCTCCTCAAACTGTCTCCGAACGACAAAGCCGCGCTCCAGGGCCTCTTCAATTCCTCGATCGAGGGACAGTGGTCCTTCCCCAGTACACCGGCACAGAAAGTGGTTGGACAGCTTCGCTTCACGGTGTCCAGATCCCAAGGTGTAGCGAATTATGGCCGCCGTCACCTTCAGCTGAGCGCAGGTACCCTGGCCCAAAACCTCATCGAACAACCAGTTGGGTACGACCGTGCATCCGTCGCGAGTAGAAGTTTTCATTAGGAATCCTCTTGAATATTATTTTTAGGACGCACTGCGAAGAATGTCACCTTTCATGTTGTTGCCCTGCGTGTTGTTCCCGCTCGGGATATCTAATTCGTTCGCCCGGTCAGCGGTGGAATCCTCCATCGGTAAGCGATGGAACGCAGCACGCGGCAAGAAAACGTCTTCCCTCCCACGAACCGCCTTGTATGAAACGTCTTCGTCATAAACATCTACGCATCTGTCTGGCCGCAAGCCTGCAAATTGCTGTGGCGGTGGCCTGGTAGGATTGATCGTTTGGCTTGTTTTCTCTCTTAGAGATGAAGTACAATACCCATGAACGGAGAAACCGATATGGCGCAATCCCTCAAAATCGTAGCGCGTGCGTTGGCGAAAGCGCATCGAAAGACAGACCGCAAAACGATAGTGGTGAAGTTATTTCCAAGCACACAGCAAAAAGAGATCCGTCTCCTGGAGGTATCCGCAGCAGCGCCGACAACGGGGGAAATCATGCCCTTTCGGTTCGGTGAGGATGTGGCCCAAGGAGTTGACTACCCGTCTGTCATTATCCTCGTGAGTCCGGAAGAGTGGCAGGAGGTTAAAGCAGGACGCCTCCCCTTACCTGCCGGCTGGGATCTTTCGACGGCGGAGGACCTGTAATGCCCGCTGCCCCACGCGACTGGGCAGATCCTTTCTTGGAACAGGCTCGCGAGGATCTGAAGGCTGCATGGCAGATTTCCCCGACCGAGTGTCCTTCTACTCTATGCATGCTGATGCAGATGGTTTTCGAAAAACTCGCGAAAGCGGCCTATGCACGTTCCGGACTTACTTTTCCTCGTACGCACCAAGCTGCCTCCCATCTGTTTGCGATTCTTCTGCGTCATCCGGCCGGTACAACCCTTTTGACAGCAAGCCCGCAGGTACAACATTTCGTTTCCGCCCTCGAGAACGCGCATCCAGCGGTTGCTGGTAGACAGAATCCGCCCTGGGAACAACTTGAATATCCCTGGGAAGATACGGCGACCGGGAATGTGCTCTATCCTGCGAGAGATCTTTCTCTCGCACGACGTGTCCAGAATCCGAAGGACCGCATCGCTATCGACTGCCTTAAATTCGCAAGCGCGCTGGCGCAACAGTTGACTACGATCGTGCCCTGACGTTCCATGTGGTCAAAACCCAACATTGACTCTGTCGGTGAATTCCATGATCCCTGTAGGTCGCGCCACAAACCGAATCTTGTCATAATGGTCGAAAAGTCTCGATGGGGAGGCAACGCATTAGGACGGAGAGTATATGCTGAGCCGTGGGTTCCTGTTTTGGGTCGCTGCGATTTCCGTCGGAGGGGTAACGGTGGCAGGCGCATCTGGTTCGGACGATCTGATGTATGTAGAGGGCTCCACAACAAAAATCTGCCAGCTAACCGGTGATTTCGATTTGACTCTGGGTGTGCCGACATTGAGCCGGACCGGTACACGGCTTGGTATCGTGGCAACAGATCTTGGCAGCTCTTTCGAGCATAAAGGCAAGCTCTACTTTCTCTTTGGCGATACCTGGGGGAGACCCGGAGACAGAGATGTCCTCGCCTGGAGCACTGCCAGACACGCTGACGAGATTTCGCTCGATTGCTGGATGGCGCCGGATGGAAAGTGGAGTCCGCTCACAATACCCGGCATAAGCCAGGGAGCATTCGAAGTCCCCACAGGCGGCGTGTCGGTTGGCGGCAAGATGTATGTGGTGTTCACCACGGACCATTCGGAGACGAAGATCATGGGGCGCTCCGTACTTGCCGTATCTCAAGACGACGGTAAGACTTTCCAATCCCTCTATGACCTGTCCACAAGCAAGTTCATCAATGTGTCGCTCTGGCCGACCCGTGACTGGCTTTATCTTTTTGGAAGCGGCGACTATCGGAAGAGCAGCGTCTTCCTGGCAAAGATCAAACCCGGGGCTATGGGAGTACAGTCGAACCTGCTGTACTTTACCGGCCCCGCTGCAAACAACAAACCGCGTTGGTCATCACGCGAAGAGGATGCAGTTCCGCTCTTTCGACACGATGTGGTTGGTGAGCTTTCCGTCGCGTACTGTAAACCTGTCCGACGATACGTGATGCTGTATAACTCGCATGAGCCATATGGCATTATCATGCGGTCGGCCGAGTCGCCGTGGGGACCGTGGTCTACCGGCACGATCATTTTCGAGCCCACGCGTGATAACGGGTATGGTAAGTTTATGCATATTCCGAGTGGGATCAACCAGCAAGGCGACACTTTCAGTGATCTAAACAGGGAGGCAGTATGGGGTGGTGCGTATGGCCCCTTCATAATGAGCCGCTTTACAAGCAGAGTCGATGGGAACTGCCGTATCTACTACACCATGTCCACCTGGAATCCCTATCAGGTCGTTGTCATGCGCAGCGACCTGAAGCTCGAGCCGCCCTATCCGCAGGTTATCGACCTGAAGGAAACGCCGCAATAAAAAGTTATCGCCTCAAACCTCTACTCACTGGTCTGACTGCACTCCTCGTTATAACCGTGATGATGGTCTGGCCGGTCATGCGCGAACTGCGGCAAGACGCAAAGGACCGGGCATTGATTGCGGCGGTGGACCGGGAAGACGCCTCGGCTGTGATCCGCCTGCTGAATGCGGGCGCTGACGTCAACGCTAAGGATGTGCCGGAGGACAAATGGCCCTTCTGGCGCGCTTGCTGGGATCTGCTGCGGAACCAGAAGACCGAAGTGGCCGGGGCTATGTCTGCCCTTCAGATAGCCGTTGAGGATGTACATCCAGCCAGCGGAATAGTGCGAGCGTATGAGCACTCTGAAAAGGCTGCCCGCATGATGCAAATTCTGTTGGAACATGGGGCAGACCCAAACGCCGCAGTTGAGCGAGGCTCCTCTCCGCTCCTGTTTACTTTAGACCATGGAGACACGGTCGCAGCCCTGTTATTAATCCAGCATGGCGCCAAAATGATCATCATGGACGACGGCAAACCGGTTCCCTTGCTGATAAATGCAGTTAGCGATGATGCCGTCCCACGCAGTTTTATCCAGGCGATGCTGGATAAAGGCGCCGACATCGATGTGCGAGACGGCAAGGGAAGGACGGCATTGATGATAGCGGCAGAGTTGGAGAACCTATCGATGGTTAAGTTTCTACTCGCGCACCACTGCAGGGTAAATGGAAAGGACGATATGGGGAACACAGTGTTGTGGTATGCCAGTAATCATAATAATCGAGATCCGAACATGCATCTATTGAACCGGGCGGGAGCCCGCTAGCCAGGATGCCCATGAAGCGTTTTCGTCTCAAACCTGTGCTATGCGTTCTGGCTGCTCTGCTGCTTATCGTCGGGCTGTTCGTAAGGACAGTCTTGGTGGGGATAAGGCAGGTGGCAAAAGACCGGGCGCTAATAGCGGCTGCAAAGCAAGAAGACGCCAGTGCGATAATGCGTTTGCTGGACGAGGGAGCAGACGCCAATGCAAAGGATCTACCAGAAGATACGCGGCCCTTCTGGCGAGTCTGCTGGGACCTGCTGAGTCATCGACACGCGCAAACTGAGGACAAAACTCCGACAGTACTTTTGATGATCCTTCATCCAATATTTATGGGCAGTCCCGACGGACACGTAGATCAAGCCACTGATTTCTCACGCAATTCCCAGGTGGTAAGATGCTTGCTCGACCACGGTGCGAACCCAAACGTCGTTGACAAGGACGGTTCTACTCCTCTGGGGGAAGCGCTGTGCCCTTATTATGAGGAAGCACCTCTGTATGTTGGGGAAGTACCCTTGTTGCTCATTCGGCGCGGCGCCAAACTAGTCGAAACAGGTGACGAGGGCGCATATCCGTTGCTGCCTAAGGTGCCCTCAAACTATTATGACGTCAGCGTTCTCCAGGCCATGTTGGACAAGGGCGCAGACGTCAATTCGCGAGATAATAGCGGTTGGACCGAGGCATTGATGTACGCGGTTAATCGCGACGATTTGCGTGAGGCTCGTTTCTTGATAGACCACCATGCCAAAGTAGCGGTTAAGGATCTCCAGGAGTTATCGCATGTGACCTACGGTGCAGGACACGTTCCTCCAGCTGAATCTCGCGAGGCAAAGCAGATCATCCGCCTTCTCCGCCAGGCCGGAGCCGGCTAGTCGCAAATGCATTGGACTCCTGGACGCGAAAGAAAGCTTGATGCCTCCACACAAACCTAAAATACGGTTGGTCTCTAAGGGACAGTATGCAGGTCATCTCGCCGGGAAATTCGGCGTAAGGATAACGGGTGTGGGATTGCTTATTGCGGGATGGATCGGTATGGGTCTCTGTATTATGGGTGCTTTTGGGTTCGCCGTAATGGGAATTGTTGAGCAGAGGTCCTGCTTTGTGATGAGTCTGTTTTGCTTATTGCTCTTAATGTTTCCTGCCTTGCTGATATACGGGGGGAACACAATCATTGAGACAGCGGATTCCATGGACCTACCTATCCCCATCACTCGCGACACCATTTCCCAACTCCCTGCCTCAGAGAGGCTCGTCCGTGCTTCCTCGGTCTCCTCACTTCCACCGGAACAAACTCTCCTTCGCCCTGTAGCAACAAC
>JBBRKX010000201.1:0-7544 GCA_038231675.1 Chthonomonadales bacterium
ACCGGCGGCTAATTCGTAAAGGATCAGGCCGAAGCTAAAGATATCCGAGCGCGAGTCGACGATCTTGCCGCGCACCTGCTCGGGCGACATATATCCCGCACTGCCCATCACCGTGCCCGGTTCCGTCAGAGTGAGCGCGTCCGTGCCGGCCGCCCCTTCGGGGTCACTCTGCTTTGCCAGCCCGAAGTCAAGAATCTTGACGCGGCCCTCGCGCGTCAGCATGATATTTTCGGGCTTCAGATCTCGATGCACGATTCCGGCGGCGTGCGCCGCCGCGAGACCGCTGGCGATCTGAACGGCAATTTCGAGAAGCTTCCTAACCGGAATGGGACCCTGCCGAGTCACCGCGCGCAACGATTCCCCGTCTACGAGTTCGGTGACCATGAACGCAATCCCGTTGTCCGCGCCAATGTCGTAAACCGAGACGATATTCGGGTGGTTCAGTGCGCTTGCCGCGCGCGCTTCCTGCTCGAACCGCTGCTTGCGCCCCGCATGTTCCGAAACTTCCGCAGGCAAAATCTTCAAGGCCACATCTCGCCGCAGCCGTGTATCGCGTGCGCGATACACTTCGCCCATCCCGCCCGCGCCTAAAAGCGCGAGGATCTCGTAGGGGCCGAGATGGGTCCCTAAGGGTAAAGACATAGGTGTCGATGATTTTACCGTAGCGTCAGAGGGGATTTCGTGAGACCATCAGCCGGTGGCGGGCATCTGTTCGCTTCTCGATCAGGGAGGTTTCTACGTGCGCCGAAAAGGCGTGTCGGCAAGAGTGCCGACACGGCAGGCAGGAGTGCCTGCGCCACGCATGAGCGAAAGTTTCTCCTCCGCCAGCGCCTTCACTTTGATCACGTTCGCCCGCTTGATGTTTTCATATCCGCGGATCCGATCGGGGAGGGCGGCGATTTCGAGCGCCTGTTGCAGATTCTCGGGTGTCACGCTCTGCAGCACGCGCATGATGAGATCGCGATACCACTCAATAAGCGCTCGCTCCTCGCGACGGCCAGCCGAATATCCGAACACATCGAAAGCGGTCCCACGAACCGCTTTCATCGCCGAAAGCGCCCGCAACGGGACTCGAAACCACGGACCCAGCTTAAGCTTTTTCTTCCAGCCGAGCGCCCTCAGCAGGGGCGGATGAAGGTTGTAGGAAACGGATTGCACGTTCTCCCACTCGCTCTCGAGACGCTTCCGGAACTCGGGCAGGGTCAATAGACGCGCGACTTCGTACTCGTCCTTGTACGCCATCAGCTTGTAGAGATATCGCGCCACCGTCTCCACCAGAGCCGGTTCCCGCTCCGCTACCCGCTGGAGGAAATCGCTATAGCGTTCGGCATACTTGCCGTTCTGATACTTCGCCAGTTCAGCGGCGCGGTCCACGGCTGGCGCGGCCGGGCGCGATGGCTCCAACAACTCCTCCACATAGTGCGCGTCCTCATAGTATTTCCGACCCCACTGGAAGGCCTGGATGTTGCGCTCGGCTTCCACTCCATTCAGGCGGATTGCTTCTTCAATAGCGGTTCCGGACAAGGGAATGAGACCGCCCTGATAAGCCGCGCCAAGCAGGAAAACATTAACGGCGAGATGGCTGGCAAATAGGCCTTCCGCGATCCGCGTCGCATCGACGAACATATTGCGCCCGCGCCGTGTATGCGCCTCGATCAGTTGCACGATATGGCGCGGCCCTACCAGCGCCAGTTGATTTCGAATGGAGCCGACGGTCGGCGTCTCCGCCGTATTCACAACCGCAACCGTGCGGGACGGGTGCGCGCGGTTCAGGTTGTCCGGCGCGCCCGCGCCCAATAGATCGAAGCCGAGCAACAGATCCGCGTTGCCGTATCCGATCTTCGAACACAACTCCGCGGGCTTTTCGCTTAGGACAATGCTCGAGAGAACCGCTCCGCCCTTTTGCGCCAGACCCGTCTGATCCAGTGTGACCGCCGATATTCCATCGATCCACGCGGCCGTCGCGAGCAGGGCGTTGATGGTCACCACCCCCGTTCCCCCAATTCCGGGTGAAAGGATCGAATACCCTTCACCCGCCTGGACTTTATCCCGCGGCTCTTCCACCTCGATCGGCGGCAGATTCAGGGGACCCTTCTTCCGCTGGCCCGTGCCTTCCTTTATCCTCACCGTGACGAACGATGGACAATCGCCCAGCGCGCACGAATAATCCTTGTTGCACGACGATTGATGGATGCGAGTCTTCGTGCCGAATTCCGTCTGCACCGGGTGCAGGCTCATGCAGCCCGATTGCTGTACGCAATCGCCGCAGCCTTCGCAAACCTCTTCATGAATCACGAGTCTCACGGTCGGCTCGACGGCTTTTCCGCGGGATCTCAGACGCCGCTTCTCAGCCGCGCACTGCTGGTCGTAGATCATCACCGTGACGCCCGGGATCTTCTCTAATTCGCGCATGGCTTCCGGTAACTGGTCGCGGTCGCGCACGCTCGCATTCTCCGCAACCTTCACATCCTTGGTGTACTTGGACAACTCGTCCGTGAGAACGATGATTTTCTTGACACCCTCCGCAGCTAATTTGCGCGTGAGATCGGGGATCGGCAGCGCGCCGTAAACATCCTGCCCACCCGTCATGGCAACGGCGCCGTTGTAGATAATCTTGAACGTGATGTTGACGCCGGCGGCGACGGAAGCCTGCAGAGAGAGCGAGCCGGAATGGAAATATGTTCCGTCGCCGATGTTCTGGAATATGTGCTTCCGCCTGACGAACGGCGCCATGCCGATCCAGGGCGCGCCTTCACCGCCCATGTGGGTCAGAAATGCGTAGCTGTCACTGTAGCGGCTGAACTGCGCGGCCATCCCATGACAGCCGATGCCGCCGCCCGCGACTTGTCCTTCAAGCAGCATTGTGGACCGGTTATGCGGGCAGCCTGGACAGAAGGTGGGCGTCCGCGCGGTAATGGCATGGCGCTCTCGCGCGGCAATCTCGTCAATAAGACCGAGTCTGCTTTTAACGGATTCGACGGGCGTTCGCGCTAGAATCATCGGCCCGATCGCTTTCGCGATCCGCTCGGGATCGAGTTCGAATGTGGAGGGGAACAATGGAGCGCCGTCCAGACCGGTCTTTCCGAGGATGCGGGGCCGCGCGGCGGAATGATAAAGGGCCTCGCGCAGTTGGAGTTCGAGAAAACATCGCTTTTCCTCGATGACGAGGATGGTTTCGACGTCGCGCGCGAAATCGGAGACGAATTGCGGCTCGAGCGGGAACGTCATTCCGAAATGAGCGATGCGAATTCCGAGCGAGGCGAGATCTTCGGAGCGCAGGCCCATATCCGTGAATGCCTGAACCATGTCGTAATACGATTTGCCCGCGGTTGCCACGCCGAGCCACGCCGGTTTTTGGGCGCCCGTAATCCTGTTCAGCCCGTTCATGCGGCAGAACGCGCGCGCCGCATCGAGCCGCCGGTAATTGACCTCGGGCTCGAGACCCAACGTGTGGGGTATCACCAATCGCGCATCGGAGCGTTTTTCATAATCTTCGGGAATGGCGAACTTCACGCGTGCCGGATCGAGCATCGCCGTGCCGCCCGAATCACAGACGTTGGTGACCAGCTTCATCGCCACCCAAGCGCCGGAGAACCGGGAAAGAGCAATACCGGCAAGTCCGAAATCCAGAATCTCCTGAACGTTGCCGGGGTAGAGAATCGGCATCCCGAAATTGTAGAAACTCAGGTCGCTTTGATGCGGCGCCGTGGAGCTTTTTGAGGCGTGGTCGTCGCCGCCCAGAACCAACGCGGCGCAGTTCTTGCCGGTCCCGGCAAGATTGGCGTGCCGCAGGATATCGCCCGAGCGATCGACTCCCGGGCCTTTTCCATACCAGATCCCGACGACGCCATCGTAATTGGATTCACCCAGAACGTGGAAGATCTGGCTGCCCAGTACCGCGGTCGCGGCCAAATCCTCATTGAGCCCGGGAACGAAATGGATCCGGTTTTCCTCCAGCAGGCTACGATTGCGCTCCAGCGCCATATCGTACCCGCCAAGAGGAGATCCCTCATAACCGGAAATGAATGTTGCCGTATTCAGGCCGGCGCGCAAATCGCGGCGCATCTGGTCGAGGGGTAGCCGGACCAATGCTTGAATACCCGTCAGGTAAGCGGAGCCGGATTCCATCCGGAATTTATCGTCCAGGCGCATGAGGGAAGTACTTCTATCTCATCATAAATAGTGCGCGTCTCGGCGCGCGCCCGCTTCCTCCATCGACGTTCTACGCTCCGCGGCCCGTTTCCGCTCTGCTAAAGACTCCAGCCCGTGGAGGCATATTCCCCCGTCCCTTGGCTCGGAACGGTCGTCCAGGCATTGTTGATCGCCATAGGAGTTTCAAAGGCCACGGCGCCTCTGGGTTGCGAGGCCACACCCTCCCACCCTTCGGCCAACGTAGTCAGCAGGCCCACGACCTCGGCGAGCGGCTCGTCCGACTGCCGGAAATTGGCATCGATCAGTTGACATTGGATGTAATCGTAAAGTCTGGCGAGTCCCTCGGCGATTTCACCGAGGCTCAGATCGAGGGAGCCGCACAATTCATCGAGAATCGCCAAGCTCTTCGAGATGGACTTCGAGCGCGCCTCGATATCGCGCGCTTCCAAATGCCGTCGCGCTTCGCGCACCTCGGTTATGGCGGACTGATACAGGATACGGATCAGCTCAACGGGATCGGCGGAAAGGATTCTCTGTTCCAGGTAGGCGGCAAGTCGTTGATTCATCTAAATTGTCTCTCACCACACTTATCGAACGGAGATCAGCATTTTCTAGCTACTTTGTGAGCGCGTCCAACACTTCGCGCACGCGTAACACGTATTCCGCGGGAAATTGTTCGAGGACCTCTTTAGTTCGAGTGTCGATGAGGCGAAGAATGGGGCGGCGGGTCCCGGGGTCAAGCGCGAAGGTAAACTCGCGATTCTCGCCGGCGAACTGCGTCGCGTTTAGAGCCCTGACGGTCTGGATTAACTCACGATTTTCGGCTGCTTGCCCCGTCGTTACAGGCGAAGCGACAGGGGGTACGGATTGGGGATAGGCGCTCACAGAGGAAATATTCATCATCTTCCTTCCCGAAGGAGCAAGCGCCCCTTTCGGGGAGCGCTGCTTCTCCTACAATGCTCATCGTCGCGGGTTTCGAAAGTTTGAGCCGCATCCTAAAGTTTTTGAACGCCCCGCACGATCTCTAACCAGGTATGCGCTTGTGTCTAAGCTTGGCGTTGCTGCTCGCCCCGGATGCATCTGGGCAGCTTGCGTCCCGTGAGGCAATGGAGACCTCGGCCGCGAAGCAGCAGGTGTCGATCTCTTCCCAGCGCCAAAACGCCACGGAGGGAATGCTCGCCTCCATGCATGCGCAACAAGCCGCGCTTCAGAAACACAGCCATGCGCTCCCTCCGGCCGGAACCTTCTTCCTGTTGGAGCCGCCCCCTTCGAATCCGACCATCTCCGCCGCACCGGAATGCGAGGCGCTGTCCGCTATCGAAATAGATCCGCTGATTGAGGGCGCCGCGCAAAAGGAAGGACTCTCTACCGACCTGCTCCACGCCGTGATCCGTCAGGAATCGGCTTTCCGGCCCTGCGCCGTGTCGTCGAAGGGCGCGCTTGGACTGATGCAACTCATGCCGGCAACCGCTAGCGGTCTTGGGGTAGGCAATCCGTTCGATCCGAAAGAAAATGTGGAGGGAGGAGCCCGCCTGTTACGAGAGTTATTGGACCGGTACACGGGCGATCTCTCCCGCGTTCTGGGCGCTTATAACGCCGGCACGGTCCGCGTGGACGCGGCGGACGGCGTGCCGCAGATTCCCGAAACACTTAATTACGTCGAGACGATCATGCGGAATCTCCGCGGCCGTTAGGCGCACGCGCGCGTCTGAATCGCCGGCGTTTCCGCGCCCCTATTGCCCCAGAATCGCGAGCGGCGAACGGGTACTTTCGCGCACAACCAAGTCGGGCATCGGCTTAGCTTGAAACAGCCGGTAACACGGTTTTATCAGCAGCCGCGCCCATTTATTCGCGGTCTGCCGGCGCGCGCTGTCCGTCGAGATGCCCGTATTAGCATACATCTGCCTGTACAGCTTCGAGATAAACAAAAAGGCAAGCCGCGATTTAAAGGATTTCACGCAGTGAGCGCGCTTCCATATTTCCGAAAAGCTATAAAATTTGTCCCAGACGCCCTGCGTGCGTGCGCTAATCTCATCCGACGACATGGTGGGGTGAGGCGTAAACATCTTCGGCCGCGTGGCGCCAGGAATCAGCCAGTAACGTGTGATCGGAACGCCTTGCACGCGATCCGCCTCTTTTCCCTGTTCTTTCTCCCAGCGCTCGAAATCCACCGTGCCGGGGAAGGGAGTCATCATGACGAATTGAGCGAACGTCAATCCCGCGCCCTTCGCCAGCGCGGCGGTGGCATCGAACGTATCGGGACGATCCGTAGGCAGACCAAAAATGAACGAGCCCAGTACATGTACGCCGTGCTTCTTAAACGTTTGCAGACGCTCGGCCAAGTCATCGCCCGAAGAATTGAAGTCCTTATAGACGGCCTTCAAGCCTTCCTTGGTAACAGCCTCAACGCCCACCAGAGCGCCTTTGATTCGCGCTTTCCGCATAGCATCGAGGAACGGCGGGTCTTCGGCGGCCTCCATGGTCATTTGCGTGAAGAAAACCATGTCGTCGGGAAGCTCCGCGAGCCGTTCCATCAATTCAAACCGCTCGGCGCGCATTGCCAGGAGTTCAGACACCCTGCGATCGTTATTCTGGCGGCGCGCCAATGCCACGTCGGTGAGAGTGACGGGATAAAAATTGTCGTCGGCAAGGGCGATAAAACGGTACCCCAACCGCCTTAGCTGGGCAATCTCCTGAATCACGATTTCCGACGATCGTTGGCGCGGAACCTGGCCATCCGTACGCCACACGGAGCAAAAGGAGCAGTGCTTGGGACAGCCCCGAACCGTCTGTACGGAGGCCCACATGTAGCTTTTTGGAGGGGTAAGATCCCAACGAGCCGGTAAAAACCGGTCCGCCGAGACGCGTCCGCCATCGTAGATTGGTAGCGGTTTCCCGCTCACACAGTCGGCAACTGCCTTACTCCATACGACATCTCCGTCGCCCTTAACCACTGAGTGGGCGGCGCCCAGTTCGTGCGTCTCTTCGGGATAAAGCGTCGCATGAATTCCGCCATAGACCACCCATGCGCCCCGTTCGCGCGCCAGCTGGCCAATCTGGTGTCCCCGATGGGCGTTGCCGGTGTGAATGCCGATTCCCACTACGTCGCCGGCTTGAATGATTCCGGGATCGAACGCCTCGAGCGTTTCGTCGGTAATGACGGGATCGCCATACTGCCGGGGAGTGGCGGCCGCCAGAACATACAACCAACGGGGCGTAATAACGCCGATGCCGAAAGATACGTCGCTAGGATTAACTAAATGAACGCGCAAAAGCCCTACCTCCTGACACAAACAAGCGTTAATCAGCGAGGGAGGTCCCTAGGCGACGCGCTCGGCACAATGATAGCAGAAGAGGATCTTTGTGAAGGATTACGCGCGCAGAGCAGCCAG
>JBBRKX010000202.1:0-7543 GCA_038231675.1 Chthonomonadales bacterium
GACTGCCTCCTCAACCGCCTGCGTCTGCCCAGTCACCTCGGAGATACTCTCCCGAATTAATGCAAGATCAGGCACGGTCAGCTCCGCAGGCGCCACTTTCATCCGGGCGAGGCTGGATTGGACGGAAGCAAGCGTCTGCTCAATGACTTCCTGCTGCGCTTCCACTCGCTCCAGACCTGGCCGGAGCGTCTCCGCGACTCGGCAGCGCGAATCGATCAGCTCGATGCTCTGCTCGAACGCCGACTTTGCCGTCGAATCGGATGTCCGTGAGAGTCGGGCTCGAAGCTCGTCACGCTGGGCGACGAGGGCGTCCGCCGATTCGGCATTGATTGCCGCCACGAGATTGCTTCGATAGGCATCGAGCTTGTGGCTCTGACCCATTAGCGTGTTCAGCTCAGTCAGAATATCCTTGCCGGTCTGCCGGTCCAGACTCGGCTGCAGATCCAGAAGCAGTGCGATAGATTCGAGGTACGAGCGCTCGGATGGCGTTACGTCTATTATGGCCGAAGCCGCTCGGACCTCCACGCTCTGCATGTGAGCGTCCAGGTCGTCGATGCGACCCTGCTTGTTCACCCACCATGACAGCCAGTAGGTCAGCCCACCAAGCGCCGGACCTGCTATGACAAACGGACCGGGAATGGCTCCCGAGTTGACTCCCGCTGCCACGGCGAAGAGGCCGGTAAGTGCTATGGTCAGACTGGCTGCCCAACGCATGACGAGCGGTACTTTGTCCCGGCCCTGGAGTACGTCTCGCGCAGCCAGATCCGCGTCCCGTTCTGGCGTATGCGGATTTTGGTGTTCCCCAAAGCCCATCATCCGCAAGATGCCGAGCTTGACGCGTATGCGCTCGGCGATTTCAGGATCAATGTTCCGTAGGCCGATTGACATAGTCGATTACGGCTCCTTCACGAAGGACTTGATAGTTATCTACCCCCGGTTTTTCGGGCCCCCGGGAGAGTTAGTCTCCATTGGTTGAAGGGCTATTCTGTGCCAGCCATTGTTGTCTAAATTCGGCCGGCGTTAGATTGCCCAGTGATTGATGCGGTCGTTCGGTATTGTACTCCTGCCGAAACTGTTCGACGAGCACTCGCGCTTCTGCTACGCTGGAGAACAGCGTCCCAAATAGAAGCTCGTCACGGAGCCTGCCGTGGAAGCTCTCGCGGAATCCGTTCTGCCACGGGCTGCCCGGTGCAATGAAGTGCGTTTTGGTCTGCTGACCGACCAGCCAGGCCTGGAGCGCGTGGGCGATGAACTCAGGTCCATTGTCGCTCCGCAGGAAACGCGGTGCTCCATGCTCGGCGAACAAGCGGGCCAGGACGTGGATCACCCGCAGGGCAGGGATCGAGGTGGCCACGTCAATGGCCCAGGATTCCCGAGTAAAGTCGTCACCGACGGTCAGCATTTTGAGGCTCGTTCCTCGCGCTGTGGCGTCGAAGAGGAAGTCGTATGACCAGACGTGATTTGGAAGCTCGGCAACCAGCGGAACCGAGCTCGATGGACCAGGCGGTTTGCGCTTGCGGCCCTTTCGGCGCGGTATCTGGAGCCGCTCCTGCTTCCAGATACGGTGTACCCGATTTGGGCTGGCCGGGATGCTTGCGCATTCCGCTGAAACTGAACGGTGATTCCGATTGAAAGTGAACACTCCGGAGCGTAGCGACGCGGGTCGATTTCAGTTCACGATTCTACTTCGTTTTGCGTGTCTCCTGCGGGCCGTCTTTTCCTCAGCGATTCTCCGGTAAGAGTGATCTTGTGGGCGTTGTGGACAAGCCGGTCCAGGATTGCGTCCGCGAGTGTTGGATCTCCAATGTATTCATGCCAGTTCTCTACGGGCAGCTGGGCAGCGACGAGAGTACGGTCGTACCGGTCGTCGAGGATCTCCAATAAGTCCCTGCGGCTCTGGTCAGTGAAGGGTTCAAGGCCCCGATCATCCAACACCAAGAGTTCACAGCGCGCCAGGTTTCGGAGCCGTTTTGGGTAGGAGCCGTCCATTCGGGCGGCGGCCAGTTCACTGAGGAGACGTGGAGTTCGGACGTAGAGAGCCGAGTATCCCTCCCGGCAGGCGATGTGAGCAAGAGCACAGGCGAGATACGTCTTTCCCACTCCGGTTGGTCCTGTGAGGAAACAGTTGTCGCGATCCTTGATCCAGCGACAGGACGTAAGCACAAGGAACTGGGCGCGATCGAGTCCTCTGTGATGCCGGAAATCCACATCCTCCGGGCTGGCGCAGCCCGGCGCCGTACAGCAGCTGCGCCATCAGCCTGGGCGTTCCGGACATGGAATCGAGCAGGTGGCGCGTCTCGTCCTGGCTCAGCACGCTCGGAAGCCGCCTCGACCGTTGAGCGCGCTCCACGCCAGTGATTTCGGGCAGCGGAATCTTCAGCACGTCCTTGTAGAGAAACAGCAGCGCGCTGAACGCGACGTTCTGAGTGGAGGCCGCCACGTTTCCTTGTGTCGCAAGGTGTGAAAGGAACGCGCGTATCTCAGGAACACCCGTTTTTTCCGGGCTTCGATTGCCATGGAACGCGATATATCGGCGAATAACTCCGAGGTACGTCTGCTCAGTCCGGTAGCTAAGGTGGCGCAGCCGGAGGACTTCCCGGCAGGCGGAGTAAAGATCCGCAGGAGTTGCGATTGACATCGTTTGCTCGTTATGGTAAAATTTGGCATTGCAATGCGGGTACGGGAATACTCTTTTGCGTACTCGCTTAACCGTATTATACCGCATCGTGCGGTATAATCACTAGTTCGGCGGCAGAGGTTGGAATTGCCCAGGATGTCGGTAGAAGTCTTCGGGGGCGTCGTTTTCGGCGCCTTGGTGTGTTACTGCAAGCCCTGATCGTTGATCGGCCCGCCAACTACGGCGCCCAATCAACCTAACCCGGGAGACCAATGATGAAGACGACTTGGATGCCTGTCTACCTTGCGGTACTTGCGTTAACCGCCTCCGCGCCAACTCCAATCTGGGCGCAGGAGCAGGATCCGAACCCCAAATCCCCCGAGCTGCGACTGAAGGATGAGAAGGATGCGAAAGTGAGCATCACGGCCAAGACCGCTGCGAACGACCCGCAGGAGAAGTCGGGCATGCCCTACAAGGAGTTTGCGATCCCGGTCGAGCCGGACAAGGTTTACACTCTCACTCGGGAGGGGTTACACGTGTGGCAGTACCTCCTCGACACCAACGGGAAAATACTTCAGATTGGGGGGCATAACGGGGACCGCCTGCCTCCCCTGAGTTGGAGCCATTACTTCCAAGTCACTGCCAAGACCGTGGTCTACGCTCGCATCCACACCGGCGGGCAGGTAGTCGGCGCGGAGTTCACGGTCACCCTGACCTCCCGGCCGGCCCCGAAGCCCGAGGCCATCACCCTCACAGACGGGAAGTTCGCGCGGGCCGACAATCTCAACGAGGCCGACGGGCTTTACATGGGCTCATCTGTCCAGAAGTCCTACCTCCTGACGGCCGAGAAGGGGCAGCAATTCACGGCGGAACTAGTGGACCAGAAACGGAAATCAGCAATCTTGCCTCTGGTCGTGGTGGATGGGGCGGGCAAAGAATTGGCGAAGTCGAACGGAGCGCAGACCAAGTTTGTGGCACCCGCAGACGGCACCTACCGCGTGATCGTCCACAGCGGGGGGACTGGATGGGGGGAGAGGGGCACGCGGCGCGCCCCCTTTCGCCACGAGTACAGCCTCTCGATTCGCAGGGAGTGAATGGACACCGTCGGTCAGGATCGAATCAGGGGCAACTAACTTATGGGAGGCATCTATGAGTCGCTATTTCGGTGTCGCATTGCTGGCGGTGGTTCTGTTGTTTCCGTCAGCGCTCTCCGCGCAGCCGGCTGCTCCAGACGTACCGAAGGAGATCGCCGTTCCGCCGGGTCACAAACTTCTATTCAAAGTCGAAGCCAAGGGAGTCCAGATCTACAAGGCCGTGGAGGGCAAGTCTGACAAGCTCAAGTGGGTATTGGAGGCCCCGTTGGCCGACCTGTTTGACGGCGACAAGAAAGCTGGTTCTCATTATGACAACCCACCCTCATGGGAAGCAGCGGACGGCAGCAAGGTCGTCAAGAGCGGAGAGGCGAAGGCGGTCCTGGCGCCTAACCCGAAGAAAGATATTCCCTGGCTGCTAGTCACGGTCAAGGCGGAGGAGGGCAGAGCCGGCATCTTTACCCCTGCGGCCTACATCCAACGGCTCAAGACCGAGGGAGGCCTGGCGCCGGCCGAGCTCCCGAAGCGAGCCGGTACGAAAGTCGGAGTCGCGTACAAGGCTGTGTACTATTTCTACGGCGAAGCGGAGTGAGTGCCGCCGAACCAGCCGTTGCAGCAGACGGGGCCGGCATTTCGGCCTTCCGAGGTACGATGTCTGGGCAGCCGGCCCCGCTGCTGAACTTCGTCGTTAGGCGCATGAGACGCTTTTCCCCATGAGTAACGCATCCAACGACAAGTCAGGCTGCCTTGGTTTGCTTCTACGGCTTTTTGGCATCGCGCCGTCATCGTCTGCGCCGGGGCCTTTGCCGTTCCGTCTGCGCGATGATTTTCTCTCCCCTGCCGAGATTTCCTTTTATCACATCCTTTTATCCTCAGCAGGCGATGGAGTTACCGTCTGCCCGAAGGTCAATCTCAACGACATCTTTTTTGTTTCTCGTCCCGACCAGAACCAAGCCGCGCGGAACCGGATTTCCCGCAAACACGTTGATTTCTTGTTGTGCGACAGCCGCTCGATGCGCCCTCAAGTCGGAATCGAGCTCGATGATTCCAGCCACTCTCGCGAGGACCGCCAGACACGCGATGCGTTTGTCCAGCAAGTCTTCGATGCAGCCGCGCTCCCATTGTTACGTTTTCCTGTGCAGCGTGCCTATAACATTGCCGAGATTGCATCTCGTCTGTCACCTTTCTCTGCCGGAGGTGCCGCCCCGCCGCCACTGTCGGTCTCGCTGGATACCACTTCTGCACCGACTTGCCCCAAGTGCGGTATTCCGCTGGTGATTCGCAGTGGCAGCCGCGGCAAGTTCTACGGATGCTCAAATTACCCCAAGTGCCGAGAGACTATTCCGATACCATGAACAAGCCCCAACCCAATGCGCCTAACAATGCGCTCCAGCGAACGGAGGCTGGCGGCCGGATTATTGGTTACTGATTCAGAAGGACGGCCGTGTCCTAATTCTGCCCGCGGGGCAGATTAATGAAGGGCTGGCCCGGCTCATCGCCGAGAAGATTCCGCCCGCTTCACCAAGGTAAACCTGCCGCGTTGATCCAGGCGCCCTTGCCGCACGCAGAGAGGTTTGCTCAGAGGGAGACCTTCATGGGGAAACCTTCACGGTCAGTATGGCCACCGGCGACTTGCGGACCGCAGTCGACATGGGCAATCTGGCTGCAACGCTCTTCTATGATCTGACCTGCGATGCAACATCAAGCCCAATTATCAGCGTGCTCCTATGAAGCTGCTCGGGCTTGGCGGCACCGGAATCAGGTCGTCGAATGAGGTGAGGTCCGCGACGGAAGCGCGCACGTATTCGAGGCAACGCTCGGAGTCCGGCGTCGAGCGCTCCGGCAGCTCCCGCAACAATGTCGACAATGTTTCAATCCGAGACCGTCCATATTGGCGATGACCCGCGAACTTTTGTCATCGAAGGCGTGCTGGATTCTGGCACGATTGAATATGGCATGCTCATGGTCATTGGCCTCAACCGATCCTTCAGCATGACGGTTCCAATCACCAACGTCCTCACCATAGGCGCAGATCGGTGGCGATCGGTTCTTAACTTCAAGGATGTTGACTGCAAGGATGTTGACTGCAAGGATGGTGACGGTGCCCAGTTCCTTGAGACTATGGACAAATCACAAGAATCGCTTGAAATAGTTCCATCGACAGACGGTTAGCAACCTGCCAATCGGCTGGCGTCTGCGGGAAATGAGACATTGATTCGCGAATGCTCTCGACCCATAAACGCGCGGGCGAAGAGAATCAGCCCCGCGACTCCTCTCGGAATCGCGGACCCGTTCAACTGACCACTGATCACTGACCACTGATCACTGACCACTGACCACTGACGACTGCCTTTAATACCGGTACGAAGCGGGCTTGTACGGACCATCCACCTGCACGCCGATGTAGTCCGCCTGCTTCCGGGACAGCGTCGTGGGCTTCGCGCCGATCTTCTCCAGGTGCAGACGCGCCACCTCATCGTCCAGGTGCTTCGGAAGCGTATATACGCCCACCTCGTACCGGTCGCGATTCTTCCACAGGTCGAGCTGCGCCAGCGTCTGGTTCGAGAAGCTGTTGGACATCACGAAGCTCGGATGGCCCGTCGCGCAGCCCAGATTCACCAGCCGGCCCTCCGCCAGAATGAATATCTCATGGCCGTCCGGGAACGTGTACTTGTCCACCTGCGGCTTGATGTTCGTCTTCACCACGCCCGGCGCGTTGTTCAGCCGGTCCACCTGAATCTCGTTTTCGAAGTGGCCGATGTTGCAGACAATCGCCTGGTCCTTAATCTTCGCCATATGCTCCAGCGTGATGATGTCCACGTTGCCCGTGCAGTTCACATAGAGGTCCGCCGTGCCCAGCGTATCCTCGATGGGCGCGAATCTCGGATACCAGCTTGGCCACGACTTGGATTGCGGTATAATCGAATATCGGAATTCGTCAATTGCACAGTGTAACTTTCCCAAACAATTTACCATGCCTGTCCAGTTCGAATGGGACGAGGATAAGGCGAGACGTAACGTCGCCAAACACGGTATCCCATTTGAAGAGGCCGTAACCGTGTTTGACGACGTGCTATCGCTGTCCATTCCAGATCCGTCGCACTCCGATAATGAAGAGCGGTTCGTACTCTTGGGCTCGTCCGTTAATCGAAGGCTAATCGTTGTGGTGCATACCGAACGAGGCGATACCTTCCGAATCATCAGCGCGCGTATCGCGACTCGACGTGAACGGCAGAATTATGAAGAAGGCTATGAACAACACTGATCCCGACATGCTTCTTGAGTACGACTTCAGCAAGGGTACACGAGACAAGTATTCGGAACGGATGAAGCAAGGCAGCAATGTGGTCGTACTCGCCCCCGATGTTGCGGCGCTGTTCCCGGATTCGGACTCAGTCAATGCCGCGCTTCGGGCGCTAATGGACGCGGCACAGCGCACTGTCAAGCAGAACGCAAGGTAACAAGAATCAACCCCGCATCTCCTCTCGGAACCGCGGGCTGGTACTCACGCCTCACGCCTTTTACAACCTAACATCGATACTATTCAGGCTTGTACCGACTCTCGACCGACGCGCCGATGTAATCGGCCTGCTTCCGGGACAGCGTCGTCAGTTTTGCGCCGATCTTCTCCAGGTGCAGTCTTGCCACCTCTTCGTCCAGGTGCTTCGGAAGCGTATATACGCCCACCTCGTATCGGTCGCGATTCTTCCACAGATCAAGTTGCGCCAGCGTCTGGTTCGAGAAGCTGTTGGACATCACGAAGCTCGGATGCCCCGTCGCGCAGCGCGGGTTCACCAGCCGGCGCTCCGCCAGCATGAATATCTCATGGCCGTCC
>JBBRKX010000203.1:0-7529 GCA_038231675.1 Chthonomonadales bacterium
CAATCACAGCGAGGGCATCTTCCACAAGTTCGGCCGCTCCAAAATCGCTCGTGGGATTCTCGGATCGCCCTGTGCCGCGCCAATCCAGGGAAAGGACCCGCTGGTCGACCGCGAGCTTTTCAGCGAGAGTAGCGAACCCGGCGCGGCTCATGCACCATGCGGGCAATAGGATAAGGGCGGGCTCGCCTTTTCCCTGATCCGAATAATCGATTTGTACGCCGCTTAGCGTTGTCTCTGCCATAACTGTTTGCACTCCAGAGGGAACTGCGTGTCCCTGGTCAGCTTTCGTCGCCTTGTTTCAGCAGCATTTGCGCCACGATGTAACCGGAACCGCCTCCAAGCCCCAGGCCCGGATGCGTCGCCGCGCCGATATTATAAAGGTTGGGAACGATCGTGCGATGCCCGGGCTGACCCGGGAAAGGCCGCAGCAGATAACTCTGGGCGAACGCGTGCGACCCGCTGTACGGATCGCCGTTGTTCCAGTTCATATTGGATTGCGCCAGATCCAGCGGACTGAGAACCTTGCGACCCAGGATGGAGCTTTTCAGGTTGGGAATGCGTGTGCAGACCAGATCGAGCACACGATCCGCATAGCGCTCCTTCAAGTCTTCCGTCCATGTTCCATCGCCAATGTCGATCTGTCCGGCCGCGTCTCCCACCATATGGAATGGAGTATCCAACGCCTGGAGCACCATGACGGCTTTGCCCTGGGGAGCCCGCGAGGGATCCAGCGTCGTGGGCGTGCCCACTCCCACCAGGGGATCCGCGGGGAGCAATCTACGCGCGGTCTCATTGAAATTTCGGGAGACCCCATCCAGGCCGGCGGTCACATGGGTGTACGTCGCCTTATCCAGTTGAGGGTCATGCCAGTGTGGAGTTTCAGACAGCGCAAGATGAACGGCGAGCACGCTGTGCCCGTATCGAAACTTTCCGGCCCGCTCTTTGAACTCCGGAGGAACGACGTCGGTGTCCGCAAGCAGCTTGAGGTACAGTTGGTCCGGATTCGCGGTCGCGATCACGGCTTTGGTGGCCCGGTACTCTTCCCCTGCTTCCGTCCGCACCCCAACCGCTTTGCCGCCCTCGACGAGGATCTTACTGACGGTGGTGTTTCCATAAATCTTTCCACCCTTATCCTGGACCAGCCGGGCGAGCGACGAAGCCATCGCTTCCGCGCCGCCGACTCCCACCGGCAGGCCCGCCATTTGCGCTCCCATGCCGAATACCTTAACCCAGAAGCCGCTATTCACCTCATCGGGCCCATGACCGCTGTGAAGCACCCACGGCGCCAGGAAGGCGCGCCAGACTTCCGATTTGAAAGTCGTTTCCAGAACGTCGCGTGCGGTCAAAAAGAACGCGTTCGCGAATTCGGAAGGGCTCTTGCCGTCGGGACCGATCATCAACTGACGTATCAGTTCGGCGGACTCCGGCGTGGTCAGGTCGGACTTCAGGAGCGTGAAGACTTGCGGCGCGTGTTGGCCAAGGTTGCCCAGCATCTGCGCCCAGGCCGCTCCGTCGCCCGGAGACAAGCGGTCCGCCTCCGCCATGTTCGCCGCCATATCGGTGGTCAGGATGGTGGCTCTTCCGTCCGGCAGGGAAACGCCTGCCGGAACGGTGGAGTTCGCCATGGTAAGACCGCGCTCCAGAAGTTCCGGCGCAAGGTCGGCGTAAGCCTGGGAGATGGCGAAGAGCACCAGAAAGCCGGCGTATACGTCGTGCTTGAAACCCGGAAGCATCAACTCTTCCGTGCGGAGCCCTCCCCCCGGCCGGTCGTTTCGGTCCAGGATAAGGACGCTCCACCCCGCTTTGGTCAGATAGGCGGCGTTGACAAGTGCGTTCGGTCCGCACCCGATAATGATCGCGTCGTACGATTCCATGAGTCGTCCCTTACTTGAAAGCGCCTAACTGCTTCATAAGCCCGAGGTCATTTTCATTGACCCAGACTTCGGCGATCTTATCTCCCTGAAAGATGAAGACATCGACGCCCTGATCCTTGACATGATTGCCCGTTGCCGGCATTCCCAGGAAAGTGCCATTGTGGGTGCCTTCGATGAACCATCGGACGGCCACTTTGTTGCCTTCGGCGATCTGCCGTTCGATCGTAAACTTGATGTCCGGGAATCCGGTCCGCAGTCCGGTGACAAATCCGCGCATTCCGTCATGGCCAAGGATGGGCTGCGGGAGCGTGGGAATATGGAACGCCAGGCTGGGAGCGAAAATCTCTTCGATCACCTCGAATTTGCCCTGACTCATGAGGTCATTGAAGTAACGCTGGACGGTGGCCGAGGTCTCCGTGGTGGGTGTCGGAGCGGGACGGGGAGGCCCGGGTATGCCGCCGATTTGCTGCAGGAGTCCGAGGGTGTCTTCATTGATGCGCGCCTCGATGAACTTGCCGTCCTGAAAGCGCAGCCAGGACATCCCATCGATCACAAAGGGATTTCCTTTGGCGGGAATATCGCCTTTCAAGGTTTTCAGGGGAGTGCCGGTGTGGGTGCCGCGCGCGGTCCAGTGTCCCACCACGGTCTCGCCTTCCGCGAGGAGATGCTCGATGGTGAATTTTACATCGGGGAATGCGCCTCGGAGCATGGTGACGAGGTTCTTGAAATCCGCACCGCGGTAGGGATCGACGTGCGTGGGGTTGCTGAACTCAAATTCCGGGAGCATATACTTATCGACAAACGACAGGTCTCCGCCGCTCATCAGTTCGTTGTAGTAACGCAAAGCAAGCGTCTTATTTTCCTCGACGGACATGGTCGGTATCTCCTTGTGTGCCATCAGCCATGGAGGGCACAGGTCAGGCAGCAAAGTCAGGCCATAGTCGGGGCGCCCTCACGCCGAGCGAACTTTACACTCCGAGAGGTGAGGGCGTACCCAGTATCCATTTCCCAGCAAGGCGCTTATGTGCTGGGATGGCGACTTAAGACGCGAGCGCTTCCCCAATATTGGTGAAGCCCGCCCATGTCTTTTTGATCTTGCCGTTGACGAGCAAAGTATAGTGTATGCCGGTTACGGTGGAATAGCGTCCGGTGGGAGCAAAGCCGGCGAACGCCCCTTTGTGCGTTCCGCTGAAGGCGAATTTGGTCGCCACGATCTCACCGTTCGACACGATGTTCAGGATCTTATACTGCACATCCGGGAATGCGGCGCGAAAGGCATTGACGCGCGCCTTGAAGGCTTCCCGGCCGTGGTTCGCGGCGGAGGTGGCGCCTGCGAGCGCCGGAGCGTCAAACTCATAATCTTCCGCATAGATCTCGTCGATCACATTCAAATGGTTCTGGCTAAGCACATCATCAAAAAGGCGTCGCAGTAGATTCTTTGCGTCTTCGGTCGACATAGAATATTCTCCTCAACATCATTCGGGCCCCTCACGGGAGATACCCGCGGCTTTCCGGGCCGTTACAGGCATATTTTAATCCGGCACGCCTGGGTGTCCGCTTCCTTCAGATCGCCGCCCGTTCGTCACGGATGGACGGGAACCGCCAACAGGGCGCTTCGAAGCGGCACGCCATACTCGCAGATCCGCACGTTCTTGAACTTGCCGTTCTCATACTCCACAAACCACAGTTCCGCGCCGTGAATATACACATTTGTGGCCGCGACGCCAGCGAACTCTTTCTTGTGCGTGCCTTCGTAAGGAAGGTCCACGGACACTGTATCGCCTTCCGCCACAACGAACTTGCCATACGCCTTGACGTCCGGGAAAGCTTCGACGAACGCGATGACGCTCTGCTCGAACTGGCGCTTGCCATCCGTTTTCCCCACTTCCGTGGGGATGCCCGGAGCTTCCAGAACCAGATCCGGAGCGAGAAGCTCGTCCGAAATGGAGAGCAAATTCTTCTGGTTCAAACCGACTTCGATGAATCGCTGAAAAGCCGCGACATTTTGTTCTACCGACATGAGGATCCTCCCTAGATCACTGCTTCGTTACCGCTTAGGCCAGACGATCCGGCAGCGGTTTTAATGGAACGGCCGCCCAGGCGAAGGCATCATAGCCATGCTGATCGGCCATCAACACCTGCACTTCGGCAATTTTGCCGTCGCGTATCGTATAATAGTTGCAGTTGAACGCTTCCAACTTCACACCGTTGACTTCACCGGATCCACGATAGATCTCGGCAACGCCCCCATTGTTCAACTCACCCATTCCCAATGGAGTCACCTGAAGCCCAAGCGATCGAAGACGGCCAAAAAAAGCCATGACTTCGTTGATGCCTCGCTTGGTCCCGGCCAGAGGATGGTGGCCCGGCAGATTCCACACGATGTCTTCGGCGAATACTTCCGCCTTCAGGGTTGCCAGGTCACCTGTCTTGAAACAGTGATACATCTTCTCGACTACTTCAACGTTCGATTCTGCCATGTTATTGCTCCCTCGATTGCAAAAAAACAGGTCAACCTCAAAGCCCGGACGACAAACACGCGACCGTGCATTAAAAACACATGGACTTGTACTAATATATTTACAGCGGCAACCAGCTTCGATATAATATTGCAATCACGCAACAAACATATTCGCGCACATTATTATGGAATTATAGGATGAAGGAACAACCAAAGTGGACTGGAGCTCGGGTAGACGCCCTTGGTTATGTGGGAGTATTGTAGCATGGAGGCTGTTTCATTGCAACTACCCGGCCCGGTTTTTTTTTTCTGGTTGTGAACAAAGTCACATATCTCATCAAATTGGCGCAATATACTCGGTTGTTGTCTGAAGAGGCATCCGCCCAAAAATATTACGGTCTGCTGGAGATAAGAACCGAATATACGTTTAGAGAAGAGGTAAAAGAACGCATGGGAATACTACCGGTCCTGGTGGAAATTAGCATCGCGGTGCTTGCCACTATAGGCGTCTTGAAGCTGGTGCGAAAGCTCCCCATAGCGGGGGAGCTGAAAGTCACCAATGATGTCGCGGGTTTCTATATTACGATTATAGGCACGATCTACGCTGTCGTCCTTGCGTTTATGTTGTTCGCCGTGTGGACGAGGTTCGACGCCGCAGTAGATACCGTGGACCAGGAAGCGAATGCGCTGACGGATATTTTCCGGATTGCCGGAAGCCTTCCCGAACCAGGACGTTTTCAGATTCAGGAAACAGCCCGCACCTATGCCCGCTCCGTGATCAACGAAGAATGGGCCACGATGCGCCAACGGAAACCCGCTAGACAAACAGTGGCGCAATATGATAACCTATGGACACTCATAACGCAAATGCGGGCTACGTCCCCGCACGATCAAACCAGCATCGATCATATGCTCACACGCCTGACCGATCTGGCGGCCGCGCGAAGATCCCGGCTCCTGAAGGCGCGGACGGGGCTTCCCGGGGTTCTCTGGTTTGTGATGATTGCGGGCGGCGTCATCACGGTTGCGTTTTCCGCGTTCTTCGGCGTCGAGCGTTTCGCGCTGCATGCGTTCAAAGCTTCGATCCTAACCGTCACGATTTTCATCGTTCTCTATGCCACTGCGGAAATAAACAACCCGTTCCGGGGCAATGTCAGCGTATCACCGGAAGCATTCGAACAAGCAATAAGAACATTCGGACACTTGACCACTAGATAAGGAGAGCCAGCTTGCCGCAGAGCGATGAGCTCGAGGATGCGTTTTGGCGAATGTGGAAAGCCATCGGGAATTGCCTGCAAAGGTATATTCCAATCGTTGCGGCTTCACGAGAATTCTTCTCGTGAAACAGAGGAATGCAAACAGTGAGGAAATTCACCTGCAATTCCGCCAGGAAAGATTGTATACTTAAATCCTAACCGGCAGTCGGTTCCGGACGGACGGTCAGTCCGGCGCTCTCAGCGCGCATCACCCCTTATTAATGTACACGGGTGCAAAAGCTCCACACACATTCCCCGGTCTCATGGGGCAAGGGAGAGGTATGCCGAAGATACTCCTGGTTGAAGACACTGAGATGAACTACGATATGTTGTCCCGGCGGTTGATCCGCAAGGGCTATGAGGTCGTGCTCGCCGTCGATGGACAGCAAGGCGTGGAAATGGCCAAGTCGGAAGCACCGGACTTGATACTGATGGATATGAGTCTTCCCGTACTCGACGGTTGGGAGGCGACCCGGCGTATCAAAGCGGAACCTTCCACCAAATCCATCCCGGTCATCGCGCTCACGGCGCACGCGATGACGTCCGACCGGGAAAAGGCCCTGGCTGCGGGCTGTGACAACTACGACACCAAACCGATCGAGTTTCCCAGATTGATGGAGAAGATCGAAGGGATTTTAGGAATTACGCCGGCATGACGGACGACAGAAAAGTAGGAGTTTCCGAGCCTCCCGCGGCGCATGCAAGCGAACACGATGGCTTTTCCTTTATGCGTCACGAGCTGTGCACCCCGGTGAATGCCATTGTCGGATATACCGAGATGCTGCTGGAAGATGCACAGGATCAGGGACAGGACAACTTTGTTCCGGATCTAAACAGAATTCATACTGCAGGCAAAACACTATTGATGCTCATCAATACGCTTGTGGTGGCGCCATCGGATGAGATCGGGGAGAGCGCCCCATCCCCATTGGAATTGGAATATGATGTCGGCGTTGTGGATAGCGTCGAGGTGGAAGTGCAGAGCGCGCACTTTTCCAAAGGGCGCATCCTCGTTGTCGATGACAACGAGGACAACCGTGATATGCTGGGGCGCCGTCTGCAGAAGCAGGGGCACACGATCTCGATGGCGGCCAATGGGCGCGAGGCGCTCGACATGCTCTCGGCAGGAGATTTCGATCTGGTGTTGCTGGACATCATGATGCCGGAGATGGACGGGTACCAGGTATTGAAAGAGCTTAAGTCGGACCCGGCTCGCAATTATATCCCGGTCATCATGCTATCCGCCTTGAGCGAGTTGGACAGCGTAGTCCGCTGTATCGAGATGGGCGCGGAGGATTATCTGCCGAAGCCTTTCAATCCGGTCCTACTGCGCGCCCGTATCGGCGCGTGCCTGGAAAAAAAGCGCCTGCGGGACCAGGAGATCGACTACCTCCGTAATGTCGGCCTCGTGACGCATGCCGCGACGACGGTGGAGGCGGGAACGTTTTCGCTCGAAGGGCTTGCTCCGGTCGCGACGCGCGACGACGAACTGGGGCAGCTCGCCCGCGTGTTCCAAAAGATGGGTCGGGAAGTCCAGACCCGAGAACTGCAGTTGAAACAACAGGTGCGACAGCTGCGAATCGAGATCGACCATGCCACCAAAGAGCGACAGGTCGCGGAGATTACGGAGACCGACTACTTCCAGCAGCTCCAGCAAAAGGCGCAAGATCTGAGAAGGCGTAAAGGTTGAGAGGTTAAAGAGGTTAACTGGCGCATGTCCAACATTGTATCCATTCATTCCTTCCGAGGCGGCACGGGAAAATCCAACATGACCGCCAATATCGCCACCATCGTGGCGAGCCATGGGAAACGGGTCGGCATCGTCGACACCGATATCCAGTCGCCGGGCATCCATGTGATCTTTGGCCTGGACGAGCAAAAAATGGATCGTTCGCTGAACGATTATCTGTGGGGTCGCCTGCCGATCGAAAAGACCGC
>JBBRKX010000204.1:0-7501 GCA_038231675.1 Chthonomonadales bacterium
AGGCCCATCTGCAAACCATCCGAACCCTCGAAAGCCTTTCCGACGGATTTTTCTCGCTTGATCGCGATTGGAACTTCACCTATGTAAACGCCGAAGCCGAGTGCATATTGAAGAAGCAGCGCGGCGAGCTTCTCGGCAGGAACATCTGGAAGATCTATCCGGAAGCGGTCGGCTCTGTTTATCAGCAAGAGTACGAGCGTGCGTTGGCGGAGCAGCATACCAGTATTTTCGAGACGCACGATCCTGAAGCGGGAACATGGTGCGAACTGCGGGTCCATCCCTCGCCGGAAGGGGTGGCGGTCTATTTGCAATATACGACCGAGGCAAAAAAAGCTCGAGAAGAGTTGAAAATGCTTGCCGGCACGCTGGAAAACGCTCTGGAAGGCATCGCGCGGGTAGATGCGCGAGGCCGCCATATCGCTGTCAACCCGGCCTACGCGCACACATGCGGTTACGAGCCCGCCGAGATGATAGGAACGGACTGGATCCAGACCGTCCATCCGGATGACCGAGCCGCAATGATGGCCGCCTATCAGGGCATGACCGCCCATGGCAAGGTGGACACAGAGGTCCGAGGCGTCCGCAAGGATGGCTCTCAATTTCATCAAGAACTTGTCATGATCGCGGTATATGATCCTGAGGGTAAGGTAGCCGGACATCACTGCTTCATGAAGGATATTACACGGCGCAGGGAGGCGGAGCAGGCTCTACGGCACAGCGAAGCCCGGTTCCACGCTTTCATCGATCAAGGAGCCATGCACGCCTGGATAATCGATGCCTCGGGCGCCATAGAATATCTGAACGCGCCCTACTGCGCCATGATCGAGCGCACTGCAGCGGAGTGTGTCGGCAAAAGCGTACCCGACCTCTTCCCTGCCGTCGCGTCGCAAGTCCTGCTCGACGATATCCGACAGGTAGTTCAAACCGGTCAGACGCTGGAGACGGTGGAAACGGCGACCTTGCCGGACGGTAAACTGCACCACTTCCTCGTGCATAAGTTTTTGCTGGAGCAGGCAAATGGGCGCGCACGGGTGGGCGGTTCGGCGATCGATGTCACCCAGCATATCGAATCCGAGCGTGAGCAGGCGCGTCTGACCGCCATTCTGGAAGCCACTCCGGACTTCATTTCAACTGCTTATCCCGATGGAACCCTGTTTTATAGAAACGGGGCGTTCCGTGAGGCATTGGACGTCTCGGACGAAGTGATAGCGCGCCATCCGCATTTTAGCTGCTTCCAGCCGAAGTGGGCAATAGAGTTAGCGGAACGCGAGGCATTGCCAACGGCAATGCAAAACGGACACTGGCAGGGTGAATCCGCGGTGTTGCGCCCTGATGGAATGGAAATCCCCCTCTCAATGGTCCTCGTGGCCCATAAAGATGAGGCAGGCAGTCTTCTCTATGTGTCCATGGTGGGAAGAGACATCAGTGCGCAAAAAAGAACTGAAGAGGTGGTCCGGCAGGCGCAAGAACGACTGGAGGCGGCGCAGCGCGTTGCCCGCATGGGCAGTTGGGAACTCGACATCGCTACGGGAGGGATGTCCTGGTCGGCAGAGCTATTTCGTATCCTGGATCTCGATCCCAGCGAGGGAGCGCCGGACTACGCCGCCAGCCTCTCCCTTTTTCATCCGGAAGACGCGATCTTACTGGATGCCTGCGTGCGGCAGGCCGTCACGAACGGCGTCGCCTATGAACTGGATCTACGGCGGGCCACGCCGGACGACGCGCCGATGCGTTGGTGTCATGCGCTCGGCACCGCAATTCCAGATGCCAATGGGAAGGTCGTTCGCCTTGTCGGAACCATGCTGGACATTACGTCCAGAAAGCACGCCGAACAGCAGGTGGAGGCGGGGAAAGAATGGCTGGAAGAGGCCAATCAACAACTGGAAGCGACAAATACGCAGATTGAGATGCAGATGCTGTTGGTGAATGAACAGGCCGTGGAACTGGAATCGCAGAAAGCGGAACTTGAACTCGCGAATATCCGATTGGAAGACCTTGCGACGACGGATGGGCTAACCGGCGCGAAGAACCAGAGAACCTTTCAGCAGAGGCTCAAGGAGGAAGTGGAACGCTCGATTCGTACGCATGCGCCTCTCTCCATGCTTTTGCTGGACGTCGATAAGTTTAAGTCCTTTAACGACACCTATGGGCATCCGTCCGGAGATGGCGTGCTTCGGCAGGTTGCCAGGGTTCTCGAGTCGACGGCCCGAAAAACGGATCTGGTGGCGCGGTATGGAGGGGAGGAGTTCGCGATTATCCTTACGGAAACGGACGCCGAGAGCGCAATCTTATCTGCGGAACGTTTCCGGTTGGCCATTGAAGAGATGCCCTGTATCGAGCGCCAAATCACCGCTAGTTTCGGTGTGGCGACATGGTCGCTCGCCACCTCCAATGCGGCTGCTTTGATCGAGTGCTCCGACAAAGCCCTGTATCGCTCCAAGCGGCAAGGGCGAAATCGCACTACCTATTTCACCGATGCCATGGAAATGGAGACATTGGAGTCCCAACCTCCTGTCTCATAAAGACAATCCTCAAGATGACAATAACGCCCCTTTTTGCTATGTGGACAAGCCTTCGCATTATTTGGGATTGAAAGGCGACATCTGAACAAATTGCCAACGCAGTGGGACCGCATTCTCCGTGTGGAGCACGGAATCGACATGGAACGCGATGACACGCTGCGCGCCTGGAAACAGCCTGGCGTGTTCGGCGTCCCAGAGGATCCGGGCGTTTCCCGTAATCTGGAGGGTATTTCCGTTCTCAAAGTCGATGAACAGCAGTCCCACATGTGGATTGACGGCAATATTCCCCAGCGTGTTGAACATGTTATTCCCCGCATAGTCGGGAAATGCCAGCGTTTTTCCGTCCAGTACATGAATAAACCCGGGATTGCCTCCGCGATGGGAGGCATCCGCGCCGCCTACGGGATGGACGCTGGCAATGAAAAAAGTATCGGATCGTGCGATCCATTCCTGTTGTTCGGAACGGAGCCAATCCCCGTGCCGGACTGTAGAAGCATGCATCGGAGTCGCGGTTTCCGTTGAGAAAGATCTGGACTGGATGTATTTGGGACAGTTTGCATACGCCTGATGCACCTGAACGGTGAACCCGCCTTCCGAGCCCAGCTTTGCAGCGCCGTTGACGCGCATTCGTCTGCGTGTCGCCAATTCGATGGCGAGCAGCCCTATTTCGGGAAGTAGCCCCTGTCGAGCCTGCGCATCTAGAATGCGCTTGAGCGGATCTTCAGGCAGCGGCGCGGCATTCACCCGTACGGTGTTCTCGTCCAATGCCTGCATAAATCCCGGTTCGCCCGTAAGGAGGGAAGCCCAAACCGCTCCTTCGGCATCTACCGAACCGACAATCACCATCGGCTGATGGCGTAAAAACTCCTGTGAGATCGGCGGCAGGACGGAATGGATGCCGTTGCTCAAACGCTCCGCCATCGCTGCCACGCCGACGCGCTCTTGAACCTCTTGCTCGCCCTCATGAAAGGCCGATTTCATCCTGGTTTCTCCTCATAGGGTCTTTTCAGGGAGGGCAGGCCCACCTATGCAATGCCTGCCATCCGCAATGCACGTTCTCAGAAGAATCCGCAGGAAGGCGCGTCCTCGGTTGGCGCGGGGAGGTCGCCCGCTCCTCTCGGCGCATAGATTTCCAGGCGGATGCCATCGGGGTCCTCGAAGAAGATGCCGCCCGATTGTGCGCCTTCAGCGTGCGGCACAATGCCGTCGTAGAGAAAATGCGCCCCCATATCACGGAGTCGTTGTTCCACTTCGCGCACTTCTTCTAGCGTGCTTACTTCGAACGACAGGTGATGCAGACCTGGTGAGTCTTTGCGGAAGGTTCCTTCGCTTTGCTGCCAGAGCGTCAGGACCAACCGCGTTCCATCCCCCAGAAACGTAAAGGCGCGCCCCGTTTCCTCTGATTGCTTTATTACCTGAAATCCAAATGCCTGTTGATAGAACCGTTTAGAACGCTCCAGATCCGTCACATTGAGACCTACATGGCCTGTTGTCCAGGTACGTTGCGGGGTGTCTGTGCCTGCCTGCATATACTCTCTCACTTTCCGCCGGTAGGATGGCGACAATCCATTTCGAAGCGGGTGATTTGATAACCTCTGTCATTGTTTAACGATGGTTAGTTAGGAAGAGTTCCTAACTTGCAAAATTTATTTTTAGAGGTTATAATAGTGTAAGGGACTTCGGTCGGAGATAGTGAGGATATGGAAGGCAATAGGGCTCCGTTTTTATTCGTCGGCAATCGGTTGTGCCTGGACTTTATCAATACGGAGAAGATTTCAGGTGGGCAGCGGACGAGTCTGATTCAAGATTTCGCGGATCTGGCGGCATGGCTTCTGGCGGCGGGCGTGGCGCGTGAGGCGGAAATCGATCGGCTCGTCGTGCACTGGACCGTGGAGGATAAAGAGCAGTTCACCCGGCCGGCGCTGGCGTTCCGCAGTACGCTGCGCGGCATGGCGGCGCAGCTAGTGGCGGGGGAGACCGTTTCAGATAAGGCCATTGCGGCGATCAACCACTGGCTAGCGCAACGCAATGGGCACCCGGTTCTAGAGCGGACGGAGGCAGGGTACGCCGCAACCGTTCGGTATGCGCCTGGTGCGGGTGGGATGTTCGCGGAGATCGCGGAATCGGCCACCGAACTTCTGGTTCATGCGGACCTCCGACTGGTGCGCAAGTGCGAAAACCCGCAGTGCATCCTGTACTTCTATGACACAAGCAAGAACCACGGGCGACGCTGGTGCAGCATGGAAGGATGCGGAAACCGATTGAAGGTGGCAGCGCACTATCAGCGCATCCGGCAAGAGCGAACATCCGGATCAGGCTAGCAGCTTGTCGGAGAAAAGATTTATCTACGGGCATCTTGCCCAATTCATGCCCTAAAACGGCGCGAATCGGGTATCAGTGAGGCAAATCAGCCTCCAGGATAAGCATAAAACAGCAAGTTCGGACTCTCTCCGACAAGCTGCTAGGCCATTATAAGTTGTAAAGCCGACAGTCTGGGGCAAGGCCACTGGCTTTCCAGCCACTGTAGCCTTTCGTATTCACGCTGAAGATCGGGGCCGATTTTCAGGAAAAAGCATCCGCCGTCGAAATTCAGCCGGAAGACCTCGTTTGCCTCGTTGCCGCGCACCTGGAGGGAGGAGCAAATCTCCCCCTGGACAAGTGAGGAGGCCCAGGAAATGGCCCAGACTTTAGCCGGTGGAGTGTCACTAAGCGGCCAACCGCTGAAGGTTCGTAATTTCTCCGAGATCAGCGAGATCAGATCGCGCGAAATTTCTACGAGCGTTGACCGGACGGCTACTTAGATCAGGTCATGCGGAGAGAGTAGCTGGTGGTCCGGCCACCTGTTTCATCCTTAGCCAGAATGCCTTTCTCAGTCAGAGTGAGGATGTCTCGATAGGCAGTGTCTTGCGAGCATTTTGCGATCTTCGCCCACTTTGACGTGGTCAGTTTGCCTTCAAAGCCATCCAGCAGCATGTTCAATAAGAGCTGTTGCCGCTCATTTATCGCCACACCTGCGTGAGACTGCCAGAAACGGGCTTTCGCGAGCACCGCACCCAGCGTTGTCGCGGCCTGCTCGATGGCGCGTTCCAAACAGCCCAGGAACCAGGTCATCCAGGGCGTGATGTCCAGGTCGCCCTGCTGGGTGAGTTCAAGGATGTCGTAGTAGGCGTTCCGTTCCTTCCGTATCTGTGCCGACATACTGTAGTACCGCTGCGACGATTTTTCCGAACGGGCGAGCGCCATATCCGCGATAGCGCGAGCGATCCTGCCGTTGCCATCATCGAACGGATGGAGGGTCACGAACCAGAGATGGGCGAGAGCCGCCTTCAGCACAGGGTCGAAGTGCTCCTGGCTTTCAAACCAGGCTAGAAATTCTGCTATTTCTCGTTCCAGGCGCACGGCCGCTGGAGCCTCATAATGGACCCGCTCCCGACCTATCGGCCCTGAAACGACCTGCATGGGACCTGCGCTATCATCGCGCCAGGCTCCCACCCGGATAGACCGCATTCCGCTGCGCCCTGTCGGGAATAGAGCGGCATGCCAGGCGAACAAACGCTCCACGGTAAGCGGTGCTTCGTAGCGTTGGGTAGCGTCGATCATCATTTCCACAACACCGTCCACGTAGCGATCCGCAGTCACCAGTGCGCCCGTCTCCATCCCAAGCCGGCGGGCGATGGAAGAGCGCACCTGTTCTCGGTCAAGCTGTTCTCCTTCGATCTCACTGGACTTCTGCACTTCCTCCGTGAGGGACTCGAGAACCGCTTCCTCGCGCAAAGGAAATCCCAGTGCCTCCCTATGCGCAAAGAGCGAACCCTGCCGGCGATGCACGGCAGCAAGCTGTAGGGTGACGCCCTCCCAGTTCCAGCGGAAGTCAGGCCATTCTACCTTCTCATGGTTATACTTTGCACCCACTCCGGCCTCCCTTGCGGATATTAGACCCGTTAATCTCCGCATGTTATGCGGAGATTATGCCATATATTCTCCGCATAGGACCATTTCCTCCACCTCATACTGCTCCGTTCCTGAGGCAGACGGTTGAGCATTTATAGGCTGAACGAACTTTACACGGTTGCCGAACAGATCGCGAAACTCGCAATGGTCATGAAGAGTGAACCTTTCTCATTGTCGTGAGAACTAAACCCACCGGCATAGTAATGTGTAGTGACAATGCAGTGGGATGCTGCCGAGAAGGCAGGCTTCCATCGGGGAGGAAATAATGGCGGTGTTAGTTCCTTATTGTGTCGCAGTCTCGGTTGTCGCTTCGATGCTTTTACCGGGATGCCATCATGCGGCTCCGCTTACAAGTTATCCTTCGTTGCCGGCGATAAATGTGTTTCCACCGCCGAGGGAGCCTGTGGCAAGCGAGGACAGCGTTCTGCTCAGTTCACTATTGGCCGCAGAGAAGGATGGAGCGAGACAGGGATATGTGATTGCGCGCGAGACGATCCCGCTCGATACGTTCAGAAAAGGGCTCTCGTATGATATGCACAGGCGAAGGCATCCACAAAAGGAGAGCAGGGAAGCGTTCGACGACTTCGCGCGGCGCAACAAGTCGGCAAGCGTTTCGCCTCCGCTTAATGTAGGTGCGCCTCTGACTTATAAATCGCGTAACGAGATCGCCGCAGTCTTCAAGCACGGATCATGGGCTAGCTTTTATAAGAAATTTCCACATACGGGCGGAATCGTGGCGTTCTGCCTGCCAGGTTACTCGGCGAATCGTCACCTTACAATCGTCTACTTCGAAAGACGATGGGGCGGTCGTGCGGGATGGGGCAGCTTGATGCTGATGGCAAAGAAAGCCGGTGTGTGGAAGATAAAAGAAACTCTTACCGGCTGGCAATCTTAAACTGTTAGCCGGAAACAGAAGCGAGCTCCATTGCCTCATAGATCTTGCGCCAGGCCGTAATCTCCTGCTGGGCATATCCCATTCCCTGAACGAATGGTTCGGGCAAGTGCTGAATGCACGCCCGAATAGTCGC
>JBBRKX010000205.1:0-7495 GCA_038231675.1 Chthonomonadales bacterium
AAAAACCTTTGCTGCACGGATATGCCCCATCTCAAACGCGAACTCAGCGCTGCAGAAGAACGGCTGCGACAAAAGCCCGCCATTATCAGAGCCTGTTTTGAACAAACGGGCTATTATTAGCAACTTAAGAGAAGATCAGTAGGACTGCAGAGCGACATTATCTCGATCAGAAGTGCCGCAAAGTATTGCAATCTGAGCACGCGCAATTTCTGTCTGTGGCTGAACTCGAAGTGGCTGGAAAGCGTGGCGCTGCAAGCCTTTCTGGACATTAAAACCCATTTCAAACTGGAAGATATATGGATGAGTTTTCACGCTGAACATACAAAGACCAGCAATACGAATTTTGAATTGGACTGCGTTGCGGTCCGCGGATATCAACTCTTCGCGGTGTCTTGCACCGTCGATAAAAAGGCCGTCGCAAAAGACCACTTGATAGAGGTGCAGGCGCGGGCCAGGCAACTCGGAGGGGATGAGGCGCGTATCGCTCTCGTCTGCACAACAGAGGACAAGAAGGCTCTACTTTCGGAAATACAACGGGACCTGGATTCAGGCGACAGAATAAAAGTGTTTGGCAGAGAAGACATCGGCAACCTGTCGATACGCTTTGAGGAGTGGGTGAAGGAATGTATCTAACGCTGGTGGACACCGCCCAGATTCAGCCCTACATCTTCGGCAGCAACCGACTGCGTGAAAACATAGGGGCATCCTATCTGGTGGATCAGGCAACGGGGGAATGGGCTACGAAATGTTTGAGCCAGGTCCGTCCCGGCGAAAAGCCGCTTTATGCGGGTGGCGGCAACTTCGTCGGTCTTTTCGATACTAAGGACAGTGCCATTAAGTTTGAGCGTCTGCTCACACGCAAAGCGCTTTGCGAAGCCCCTGGATTGCAGCTTATTCTGGTGCATCAGGACTGCGGCGGAAGAACGGTTTTCGATACACTTGATGCGGCGTTCAAGGAGATGGGGCGCAAAAAGCAGGAGCGGCCTCGCTCGACTCCTGTGCTCGGATTAAGTGTAACCCGTGCCTGCGCCTCCACGGGATTGCCCGCCTCCCACCGCGTGAAAATCGAGGACGATTTTTTTCTTGTCTCTGCGGAGATCAATGCGAAACACAGCAACTTTGAAAACGGCAACGTGCGCCTTACCACAGAACACGGCCTGATTCCCCCTACTGGTTACCGCTTTCCGTACGATCTGGAGTATCTCGGTGCGAGTTTAGGGGACCAAAGCTACATAGCCGTGGTTCACGCCGACGGCAACGGTATGGGCGACGAAATCCGTGGCATCGGCGAGGCGCATGGAAAGGATGACGCTCAATACAAAATCGAAATCGCCTCATTTTCCAGTAAGGTCCAGGAAGCCGCGCTCCGCGCATTACAGGGCGTTCTCAACGATCTGACATCTCGAATTACGGAGGATATAGATGAAAAAGGTCAGGCGCGGCTTGTCATCAAACACCCCGAATTGGAGATGATCGTTCCCCTGAAACGGCAGAAGGGGAAGGCGAATGTCTGGTACCTTCCGTTTCGTCCCATCGTTTTCGGCGGCGATGATGTGACGTTTGTTTGCGATGGTCGGCTGGGTGTCGCGCTTGCCGCAGCGTATCTACGACGGTTCGAACAGGAGATGACTCAAATTCTCGGGAAGAAGCTGACGGCGTGCGCCGGCGTCGCAATTGTCAAAAGCCACTATCCCTTTGCGCGCGCTTATGGACTTGCCGAAGATCTGTGCAAAGAAGCAAAAAAATATCATAAGGAAATCAAATCCGCGCGGAATACGAATGTTTCCTGCCTCGACTGGCACTTTGCGCTGAGCGGCCTTTCCGGAAGTATCGGCGAAATTCGCAAACGTGAATTTAGCGTGTTAGAGGGAACGCTTACGCTGCGTCCCGTAATGCTGGATGCCAATCCCGAATTCTCGCGGGATAAGCGATCCTGGAAGGAGATTGAAACGCAGGTGAAAACCTTCCAGAGCGAGCAGTGGGCTGAGAAGCGCAATAAGATGAAGGCATTGCGTGATGTAGTTCGCGAAGGCCATGAGGCGGTAAAAAGGTTTAAAACCATCTACCGGCTTTCTGACGCAAAAGACACGATTTTAAAGAACGACGGCTGGTCAGGCAATGTCTGCGAGATATTTGACGCCATCGAACTTGCTGACATCTATATGCCGCTCGCGGCCGATACGAACAAGGAAGGGAGCAGTCAAGCATGAAGCTTTCGATTGAACTTACGCTGCTCAGTGATTCTACCTTTGGGCGCGGCGATGGCGTGGCGGGCATCATCGACACGGAAGTGGAGTATGACTCCCGCACCGGCCTCCCCTACATGCGCGGACGGACTCTGCGCGGTCTGATTGTCGAAGAGTGCGCGAATGTCTTGTATGCGCTAAATCTGCAAAATAATCCGAACCTGGACGCGCTGAACAAGGCGGCGGAGACGCTCTTCGGCAGGCCTGGCAGCAGGGAAGAGGACAGTGGGACTTTGCGTGTCGGGGCCGCAACCTTTCCGGAGGACCTGCAGGCGGCGATCCGCGAAGAGATCAAGGCCAACACAATCACAGCGCAGGAAGTGCTTGATCTCTTAACCACTGTGCGACGTCAGACAGCGGTGAATGAAGACACGGATGCGCCCCTTGCCAACAGCCTGCGCTCCCAGCGGGCTCTTTTGCGCACATCCGTTCTTGTGGCGCCACTTGAAGCAAACGATGATTTAACCAGATGGCAGACAGCCTTATTAACGGCGTCAGTTGGTTCGCTTCGACGAGGGGGCACCGGGAGAAACCGCGGACGGGGACGTCTGAATGCCGTTTTGAAAGACGCCCATGGGCAGCCATTAACTCAGATGGACGCTCTTTTTGAAAACGCGGATTCGGAAGGAGCGCCAAGGGCATGATCGCTGTTACTTATCAAATTACCCTTATGGAGCCGCTTCTGGTCACGATGTTGGACGGTGAGCCCAATAGCAAAGTGTCGCTTAATTATTTGCCGGGCAGCGTCCTGCGCGGCGCGGCGATCGCGGCCTATACGAGTGGCCGAGCCATTGATCCGGCGTCCGATCCGGTGGTGCAAAGAATGTTCTTCACGGATTCGACGTGCTTTCTGAATGGGTACCCCATTCCGGCGGATGGACCCAAAGAACGTTCTCTTCCCACCCCCCTTTCCTGGCATGTCCAGAAAGGCACGGAGGCCCCTATCTACGACTTCGCGCATGAAGAGTACGCGGGCTCAACCCCTGACGATAGGCAACAGTGGAAAGGGGTCGGCAGTCCATTTCGGGCGCGTACGCATCAGGACGAGGATGAACCGGGCAACCAAACTCGATTATTGAACCCGGACAAGCAGTTGGCTGTACATACAACACGATCACGTGTCAGAGGGAGGGCGACCAGTGAAGATGGATCTGTGTTTCGCTATGAAGCTCTGGCGCCGAATCAGGTTTTCGGGGCGGTTGTTCTATGCAGTAATGAAGCGGATGCCGCAACTGTCCATGATCTTGTCCTTCAGATTACGAAGTTGGGTGGCTCTCGAAACGCGGGATACGGGCATGTTCGGATATCCGCATTGCCCGTGACGCCAACTCCGTTATGGCGTGAATTCGACCTCCCTTTACCCGCTGGCCCCGATACGCGCCTTGTGCTTACGCTTCTCAGCGACGCGCTGTTGCGGGATGAAAATGGCCAATACGCTGTCAGTCTCGAAACTCTAGAGGCGGCGCTTCAGACGCATCTGGCGGGAGCGACGATTATCCAGATCGCGGAATCTCCCTCCGCGCGATCGACGGACCGTCAGGCCTTTGTTCGCGAGGAGATCGTTGGAGGCTTCAATCGCAAATGGGGACTTCCGCTGCCACAGTCGCAGGCATTTGCCAAGGGAAGCATCTTCCTTGTTACGGTTCCAGAAGGCCATATCGATGACCTGCGCGCCCGCATCGTCAACTTGGAAGCGTCAGGGATCGGCGAACGGCGTTTGGATGGCTTCGGGAGAGTAGGGGTGACGTCGGCTATTTATGAAAAATGGAAAATCATTTCCGAAACAGATGTTCTAGATGACTTTGGGACTCAACACACGACGCTCAAGGAGGGCGTAGGTATTGCGCAACACATGGTGGATCGTCTTCTTATACAGAGGCTGGAGCGACAGCTTTTGAGGCAGGCGGCCATGCGCACTATTGAGGGACCGCCGAACCGCAGCCAGATCAGCCGTCTCCGCTCCGTTCTGCGCGCCGAGCTCCAAAAAGACGCCGCGGACATGCGCATGGACGTCATAACTACCTTTCTTGGCGATCTGAAGAAAACGGCCAAAGGCCAGTACGAACGTGCCAGGGTGCAAACTGGAACCGGAAGCGCCAACCTGTTTACCTGGCTTCGTGAAGTTTGCGGCAACGTTCCTGACCGCTTCATGCAGGAGCAATTGGCGTTCGGTGAGATCGCCTGGGCAGGGCAGCAGCCAACCATTGCAGGCGTCACATCTTCCCTGTTGACAGACGGCAAAATGAAGGAGGAGTATGTGACGGAATACGCGTTGCGCTTCCTCGATGCCATGCTATCTCGCACCGCGAAGGAGAGCAAGGAATGACACAGGCCTTTTGGAATCCTGGGAGGTCCCGCAAAATACAAAAGCGCATTGTGGTAAAAGGCGCTTTAGTGCTTCAAACTCCCGCCTCGTTCAGCAACGGTGATACAGAGGACTTGGTGGACATTCCGCTTCTAACCGATGCCACGGAAACGCATCGCCCTTTGTTGACGGGTGCTTCCCTGGCGGGCGCGTTACGGTCTTATATCAGCGGTTTCGGAGGCAGCTATGCGGAATTACTGTTCGGTGGCAAGAACGGCCAGGAGGATGGCGAGCAGAGTCCTCTCATAGTAGACGACGCCATTGGAGAGGCTCCTACCATCGAACTCCGAGACGGTGTAAAAATAGATTCCAAGACCCGGACCGCTTTAGAGAAAGCCCTTTATAATCGGGAGATGTGGGCGGCCGGCACTACCTTCGACCTGCGCCTTGAACTGCTCATCAGCCCGATCTATTTCGTACATGACCCCCAGAACAAAGAGAGACGCATATTAAAAGAGCGTTCCAGCGCGGAAATGGTTGACTATGAAGCCCAACTGAAATCGGCGTTTGCCACGGTTTTGAATGGCCTGGCTATCGGCGAGATTCCACTGGGCGGCAGAAAAACGCGCGGGTACGGGCGAGGAAGCGTCGGAAACTGGACGGTGGATACCTACGACATGGGCCGCGCCCAAGACTTGAAAGCCTGGCTCGAGAATGTACCGCCTCCGATCCCTTCGTCCCTGGGAACTGGATACCTGACGGACCAACGTTCGCTGTTTGAAATCAAAGCCACATTCGCCCTGGAAGGATCTCTCTTAATCCGCAGGGAAGGCGGCAACAAGATCGAACCAGATATGGCGCACCTGCGAGCAAGACAGGCTGACGGCACAGAGAAACCGATTCTGTCTGGCACCAGTCTGGCAGGCGCATTGCGAGCGCGTGCCTATAAGATCGCCAATACACTTGGTCTGGATGCGAAATCCCTTACGGATGGCATATTCGGCTCGGACATGGAGGCTATTCGAAAACGCAAGCGGCAGGGCGAGCGCGACATTTTGCCGCATGCTAGCCGTCTGCGCGTTTCTGAGCAGACGATTGAGAATGGTGTGGAGGATCTGGTTCAGAGTCGCGTCAGCCTTGATCGATTTACCGGAGGAGCGCTCGATACCGCGCTTTTCAATGAGCAGCCCCTCTTCAGCCGCGGCGAAACTACCACTGTGGAGATTACTCTGTCCCTGAAAAAGCCATCAGATGCGGAAATCGGTCTGCTCCTGTCGCTGCTAAAAGACTTGTGGACAGCGGATCTTGCGCTGGGCGGCGAGTCGAGCGTGGGTAGGGGCCGCCTCAACGGGATCGAAGCAATAATAACGCACAGTCATAGCGACAGGGCGCAACCGACCACCTGGAAAATTACACAGGGGATTGACGGTGGCCTGATTCTTCCCGAGGACACCAGCTCGTTGCAAGCGTACGTTCTGGCCCTACAAACCTGGAAGCCGCTCGGCGCAGACAAGATGGCTGCCCGCGCCAATTCCGTGGAGACCGAACAACACAATACAGAAGGGGCGCTAAAATGACGCGTAAATTGGACTTCGGCAAGGTTCATATCATGCGCCTAGATGAAGAGATGCAAACATGGCTGGATCAACGGAATTTAGGCGAGAATTCCGAAACGCCAGACACGGTTTGTGAGCGAAATATTATAACCTGGCTGGAACACCAGGCTGACGCACTTCGACTCGATTACCTGCTGGCACATTCCGATGACGGCATTACCTGGGGCAGACGCGACGGCAGCAAGATAATTTCGTCGCATCAATATTTTAAGCACGTCTCCCCACCGTTGCGAATGGAAACTCTTCAGCAAGCGAGACTGTTTGGCCCCTCTGCGGAGCTGCTCCTATGGCGCTATGGAGACCGCAAGTATCATGCCCGTGTGATTGCCGATATGACCAGCGAAACAGACGAAGCGCATGGGGAATGGCGGAAAACCGAATATTTCGACGAACCCCAGATGTTGTGGGGTGATACGCTGGAGGAGGAGAAGAGCGGGTTTACGCTCTGGCGGGAGGGGGCTCAAGGACTGCGACACGCTTTGCCCTGGACGCTGCCTTCCCCTCAGACCCCTCGAACGGATAGGCAGTTGGACAGAGCGGGGGCTGAAGCGCCTCCCTGCTTGTACCTGAGACACTATCTTGCTGACGAACCAGCGGCGCGAGTTTATCTCAGTCGTCTCATCGGAATCGCCCCATACGATTTAGGCGTATAAGGAAAAAAATATCATGGCACAGCCCAACCGGAATGCACCGAGCAACCAGACGGCCTCTCGAAACACCTATGGAGCCGACCCGGAAGCGTACGCCCCCTACAACTTTGTTCCGCTGCCGGAAAGGATCGTTCGTGCTCCCGGCACGGATGGGATTCCTCCCACACACGATTGCTTTACCGACGGCAGACATACGGGTTATTTCGATGTATCTTTGACGACCCGTTCTCCCCTATATATTCGTTGTGCAATCACCAAAGCGCTCTTTGCACGGGACCAGAACAAACTAGATCGCAACGGTCAGCCAGTGTCGCGAGGCACGAGCTACAAAGACCGTATTAAGAATACGCCGCAGTTCTTTTACACCTGGGATATGCTACACCCCGTGATTCCCGGCAGCAGTCTGCGCGGTATGCTACGCAATATGCTTGAAATTGTCAGTTACAGCAAGTTCGATCGACTCAGCAAATCCCGGCTTTTCTACCGAGATATGCAAAGTGAGGTTTACCGAAGCCGGATCACGCAGATCACCCGGGGCCAAAGAGGCGGTTTCGATATCAGCCGAAACGGTAGTGGCGCTCACGATACTGTCCCTGGGGTTTGCGACTCCTTTAAATCCATAGTACGCTCGGGGTTCTTCAGAAAACTACCGGATGGCGGCTATGGCATTGAGGAGTG
>JBBRKX010000206.1:0-7493 GCA_038231675.1 Chthonomonadales bacterium
GTTCGCGCGATGCTGCTCCATGCGCTGGCGTAGGGTTCCCACCAGCGGGCCTTTATTGTCATCCGAGAGCGCGGGCACATTGGGCGGCGGCGGTGGAAGCGGCGTGCCCAGCAGGTTTTCCATCACCCATTTGCCCCGCTTGACCGGGCTCGTGCGCGTCGGGTTCGACGTTACCGTCAAAAGGCTCGCCTGCGTCAAAATCCCGCCCCGTTGATCTCCGGAGAGAATCACCCGTCGGAAGTCGCCGCCCTGCACGCCGTCGATGCCATAGTGCTTCGCCAGTTGCTCATTAAGATACGTATAGCGGGCGTCCAAGAATTCAAGAATGCTGCGGTCTTCGTTGACGATGGATAGAAAGAACATCTCCGTTTCCGTCTTCATGGCTTCCCGTAGCCCCTCGTTGAAGTCCGTGAAGCGGCCGGTATCGGGGGAGATGCCACTCAGGTTTCGCAACTGCAGCCATTGCCCGGCGAAGTTGTCGGACAGAGCGCTGGAACGCGGGTCTTTGAGCATGCGCTTCGCCTGCGCCACGAGCACGGCCGGGTCTTGCAGCCTGCCTTTCGCCGCCAGGTTGTACAGTGCGTCATCCGGCATGGACGACCACAGAAAGTACGACAATCGCGACGCAAGCGCGAAATCGTTGAGCAAAGTCGTGCTCGTGCCGGCTTTCCGGGAAGAAGCCTTTACGCTGGATTTGCCGATTGCTTTCGCCGTCGTTTTGCCCGCACCGGTGATGCCGGGAACATCGTTTTCGATGCGAAATAGGAAATTGGGCGAACACATCGCCGCCGTCATTGCATATTCGATGCCCTGTTGAAACGTTTCTCCCTGGGAACGGGCCAGGTCGACGTAACGCACAAGCTTATCGACGTCCTCCCTGGCGGCGGGGCGCCGATAGGCGCGCCGGACAAAGTCGGTCAGGAATTTCCGGGCCGCTATGGAGCGCGAGGCGTCGTCCGGTGCGACGTTGCCAAGCTGCTTTGCCAGTGGCGACTGCGCATTGGCACCGTGCAGTGGGCCAAGGATCGCCAGCTCCTTGACGTTCAACTTGCGGTCGCGGTTGCGATTACGATTTTGTTGGCCCGTGGGGTTGCTGTCATCGTGGAACGGGGTGGTAAAGAGGACGCTAAAGTGATGGCGTCCGGCGGGAACGTTCACGCGCACGTCATACGGCTGCGGGTCGCGCACGCCGTTTGCGACGCTCTTGACCTCAATCTCCTTGCCGTCCAGCTTGATCTGCATTTTTGCCGCTTCGGTTCCCGCACGGGCCTGCCAGGCGATCGCCCGCAACACATAATCCGCAGGAGCGGGGAAGCTATAATCACACCCGGCTTCTGAATTCATTGCGGGGAGCAAAGCATGGTCGCCCGCATTGGTGCTTTGATTGACGTAATTCAGACGGGTTGGTTCAAATAAAATCGGCCGCGCGGCAGCATCGGGGTTCTGGAAAGCAGCGTGGGCTACCTTTGCGGCCACGGATACATACTTTTCCATCAGCAGAGGCGAAATCGAAAGCACATCTCCGATGTTATCGAAGCCATATCCGACGTCGTCGTTGGGGAAGCTTTCGGCCGGGCTGATATCTACCCCGCACAGGTCGCGCACGGTATTGTTGTATTCGGCGCGGTTCAAACGCCGAAGCGTGACATGGCCAGGATCATTCAGGACACAATCGGCGGTCGCGGTGGTATTTTGCACCCAGTCCACCAGGGCATCGCGTTGCGCCTTCGTGGGAGCGGGTTTGCCCGAGGGAGGCATGTGGCCGGAAGCGACATTCTGCGCGACACGATCCCATGTGCTCCTGTTCGTCACTACGGAATGCGCGTCTTTCGATGTGGCCAGGTCGATCCCGGCGGACGCGTTCTTGCCACTATGGCAGCTGACACAATACTTTTGGAGGACCGGCAGCACGTCATGCCCGAAGCCGGCCGCCACGCTTTTTGTATCCGCCGCCGCGCTGGAGGCAACGACTCGCCCGGATGCCCCCCGGTGTGAGCGCGCCTGTGGCATGGCCGCCGCGTAGAGCAGCGTGGTGGCAGGCAGCAGACAGGTCAATAACAAGGCCCGCGTACGGATGTTACCCGCAGTCTTCCCGCAGTCGAGCCTGTGTGCATCACGCGGTATGACATTTATTCCAGCCGCATTTCGCATGCGCCAATTGCGTAGTTTGTTCAAATTCCCCTTACTCCAGGCACAGTTCGGCGGACGAGAGTCAATTCGACCGGGCATTCGCGGATTTCTTTGCCGCCGGCTGCCGGAAGGATCTCTCGATCATGTCGTTCGGATCGGTCGAGACCGGACTATCGCGCCACAGCCAGCGCATCATATCCGGCATCGCCACGCCGCCGAATCGCTGCCCATGCATGTTCATGCCCCACGTGTAGCTCACGTCGTATCCTTTCTGGGTAAGCGCTTTCATCAGCCGCACGTTCTGATAGAACCAGTCCCACTTTTCGTTGTAAACTCCGTTGCGGATTCCCCGGTTATCGTTCCGGCCGTCACAAAGGAATACGCGAATGGGCTTTTTGGGGCTCGCCAGCACGCGTTCCGGATACACATAGCCGCCCCGAATATCGGTAAAGCTGCCCACATTGCTCAGGACCTTACGGAAAGCGTTGGGGCGCTCCCAGGCCACGGTGAAGGCAGCGATCGCGCCGGAACTCGATCCCCCAATTCCGTGCTGGTCCGGATCCTTCGATAGGTTGTACTCTTTGTAAAGGACCGGCATCAGCTCTTCGGTAATGACCCGCGCGTACTTGTCGTCCAGCGTGTTGTATTCCGTGCCGCGGTTAGTAAAGCCGTCTCCCCAGCCGACTTGCGGCGAGGGCTCCTGCTGCTCCGGCGTGCGCCCGGGATTGATAAACACTCCGATCATCACGGGGATCTCTCGCCGGTAGATGAGATTGTCCATCACATTCTGCGCCCGCATCTCTCCCTTTTCGTCCTTGAACGCCTGCCCGTCCTGATAGATCATCAGACTGGCCGGCGTCGCCGGATCATATTGCGCCGGAACGTACACCCAATAGGTGTGCTGCGTGCCGGGATACGCCTTGCTGGGGAGCACATACGGCCCGCGTATCTCGCCCTTCGGCACTCCGTCCTGCGCCATGGAGTCCGGGCCTAAATGGTATTGGGAGTTCGGGTCCGGCCCGGGCGGCGTCTGCGCGCGCGCCACCACGGCCGTTCCCACCAATGCGATCACGATGGCGAGACCTGTCATTTGCTTCATTGGAAATCCACCCCTGGAAGTATGATCCGTAAAATAGAATTATGTTGCATAAAGATTGTACTATAGGGAATCGAGTTGGACGAGCTTGCCGGTGCTGTCCCCAATAGATCCCGGATGCACGCCTGCCCTGTCCAGCAGAGTCATGTACAGGTTTGCCACAGGAGTCTCGCTGCCATAAGCGATATGACGCCCCGATTTTACGCTGCCACCCCCTCTGCCCGCAACGATAATGGGAAGATTTTCATGGGTGTGACGGTTGCCGTCGCTGATCCCGCTTCCATAGACCACCAGAGAGTTATCAAGCAATGTGTCGTCCCCATCCTGCGTGGCTTTGAGTTTTCCAAGGAACCGTGCGAAAAGATCCGTATGGAAGGAGTTGATTTGGGCGACCTTCTCGATGAATTCCGGATTGTTGCGATGGTGCGTCAACGGGTGGTGACTGTCCGTAACATTGATCTCGGGATACGTTCGCATGCTGCCCTCGCGCCCGATCATCATCGTTGAAACGCGTGTCAGGTCCGCCTTGAAGGCCGCCACCTGCAGATCGAACATAAGCGACACATAGTCTCCGAACGCGACAGGGATGCCGCCCGGCTTCCCGATCCCAGGCGCCACGGTGTCGTTGTGCCGCTCCGCGTGCTGAATGCGATTCTCGATCTCCCGGACGGAGGTGAGATACTCGTCCATTTTACGCCGATCGGCCTGGCCAAGAGTGCCGGTGAGCGTCCGGGTGTCTTCGCGTACGAGGTCCAGGATACTCTTCCGGTACTGCGCGCGTCGCGCTCGCGTGGCCGGGTCCAGTTTAAAGTCCTCCGTGCCAAAGAGACGCTCGAAAACCAGGCGGGGATTGACTTCCGGCGGCATGGGTGTCGTGGGACTGCGCCAGGAGATGCTGTTCGTGTAGGCGCAGCTGTAACCCGAATCGCAGTTTCCCACGGTCCTCGAGTCCTCACAGCCCAGTTCTAGCGATGCAAATCGCGTCTGTGCCGCGAACGCCTGCGCCGCGATCTGGTCCGCCGAAACCCCGTTGTGGATGTCCGACCCGCTGGTCTTCTTGCAGTGCACGCCCGTAAGAAAGGAAGCGCCCGCGCGGGCATGATCGCCGGCCCCATCGCCCAGTTCGTTGCCATTGTGGTCGGCGAGTCCGGAAAGGACAAGGATATCGTCACGATAGGCTTTCAGCGGGGTGAGAATACGCGTCATCTCATACCCGTTTCCGACCGTCGCGGGCGTCCAGTCCTTCATGATGATGCCGTTCGGCACATATGCGAACACGAGCCGGACGGGCGGCTTGCTGGCACGGCCCACGGAGCCGAGCGCCGGCGTCATCGCGTCCAGCATGGGCAGCGCGATGGCCGCGCCCACGCCACGCAGGAACGTGCGCCGTGAAAGAGAATCACGTGTTAGAAAATTCATGGAATCCGGTCTCCTCTCCGCATCTGGAAGGGCCTGCTGCCGACGATCGCCAGGACCAGGTTTGAAAAGCGATAGTCCTTTGCGGCGACATGCCCGGTGATCTCTTTCACCGTTGAACGATCGTAACGCTCCAGGCCGCGTCCCAGTGCGTAGATGAGCAGCTTCGACGTGAGGCATTGGGCAAACGCATCGCAGTCTTGCTTCAAAATCGTCTTGAGCCCGTCCGGTCCCTGGAAAGCCCGCCCGTCCGGGAGCGAACCGGAGGAATCGATGGCGATCTTTCCGTCCGTCGTGCGCCATGCTCCGATGGCGTCGAAGTTCTCCAGCCCGAACCCCAAGGGGTCCATGCGTGCATGGCACGAGGCGCAGACTGCGTTCTTGCGATGCTGCTCCAACTGCTGGCGCAGGGAGGCCTCTGAGCCCACCGTGGAGACATCCAGATTCGGCACTCCCGGGGGCGGGGCGGGCGGCGGGGCGTTCAGAATGTTTTCCAGTATCCATTTACCACGCAGCACCGGCGAAGTCCTGTTCGGATAGGAGGTTACGGTCAGGACGCTCGCCTGCGTCAATATCCCGCCGCGTGGGGTGCCGGTGAGATCGACCCTGCGGAAATCAGGTCCCTCGACACCGGGGATTCCGTAGAAGTTGGCAAGGCGTCCATTGAGGAAGGTGTACTTCCCGAGGAGGAAGTCGAGGATACTGCGATCGTCGCGAACCACGTTTTCGAAGAACATCTCCGTTTCGCGGCGCATGGACATGCGCAGATATGCGTCGAAATCGGGGAAACGCGTCCTGTCCGGCCGCACCGACTCGAGGGCGCGGAACTGCAGCCACTGCCCACCGAAATTCTCCGCCAGGGCGCTCGACCGGGGATCCTTCAGCATCCGCAGAACCTGCGCCTTCAGGACATCGGGATTTTTGAGGGTCCGCCGGTCCGCGCATTCCCGCAGCGTGTCGTCCGGCATGCTGCTCCATAGAAAGTACGACAGGCGCGAAGCCAACTCGACCTGGCTGATGGGGTGGGCCGCAACCACGGGCGACGCGGGCGGATCTTGCTCGATGCGATATAGGAAATGCGGTGAGACCAGCATTCCCTGCAGTGCAAGGCAGACGCCTTCGTCAAACGAGTCGCCGTTGCCACGCGCCAGAGAAACCAGACCTGTAAAACGGTCGATTTCTTTGGGAGTCAGGGGACGTCGGAACGCCCGACGTCCAAAATCGCTTACGATCTTCCGAGCGCAGCCCGGCCCGTGGCCGCCGTGCAAATGACCGCACGTAAAGACCTTGCGAAGGCTCTCGACCGACGGCCCGTTGGTCTGAGCGTATGGGCCGCCGATCTCCAGAGCGCTGATTCGCACATCGTTGGTGGGCGCTTTTTCTTTTCGCCGGGCCTCGACGCGCGCCTTGATTTGTGCGATGCGCTCCGGTGTCAGGCCGGGCGGCGGCTTGAACTCCGGTACGGTGAGATGCCTTTTCGATGGGAGCGGGCCCCTATACTCGGGCGGCAAGCCATCGTACATACGCGCGATGGTGGCGGCGATCCAATGGTCTCCGGCGGTAACCCGCAGCCGGCATTCCACCGATCTTCCGGAAAAGTCCTGGCGATCCAGGGAGAATGCGGCGGACCCTGTCGGATCGAAGTCCATCGTCTTCACCTGCTTGCCGTCTATCCATAGGGCAAGAGGAAGCGCATCGGATCCGAGGGGACGCACGCCGTCGAGGTGGAACCGAAAGAGGTATTCCGCCTCCGCTGGAAATCGATGCGTGGCATGAAGCGAATTCGGCAGGGATAACCCGGAAGTGTCGTAGGTGGCCGGCACCACCGTACCTGAAATAATCCTTCGCCCGGCCTCTTCGTGGCGCGCAAGCGTGGGCTCCAGCGGCTCCGGTCCAAATACGGCGGTACGTGCGATCTTTTCGGCGGACGCTATGTACTTCTCCATCTGAGAAGTAGAAAGCGAGAGGACGTCCCCATTGTTGTCGAACCCGTAGCCTGAGTCGTCCTGCGGGAAGTCGTCCGCCGGATGGTAATCCACGCTCAGCAGATCACGGATCGTGTTGTTGTACTCGGCACGATTCAGGCGGCGGGCGGTCACACGTCCAGGATTGGCGGCATTGAGCCGGTCGGCGCGTGCGAACTCACTCTCGATGCGCAGTGTCGTCGCCTTGCTCTCCACCGCGTTCGGCCGTGGCGACCCTGGAGGGGGCATTTCGCCGGTATGGATTTTACGTACAATGCTTTCCCAGGTGTCGCGATACCGGTTTATGGAATCGGGACGCTGGATGGATTGTAGATCCAGCCCACCGGCTTTGGACTTGGGGTTGTGACAGGCCGTACAGTTTTTGGCAAAGACCGTCCCTGTCGTCTGCTCGAAGGCAGGAGCGCTTTGCTTCCGCGCCGGCCGGCCGCCGGGCGGCAACACCATGGCCAGCGCCAGAAGAGGCGCTGCGCTGACGGGCAATGCAAGAAGGATCCAGCCAAATTTTCCATCTCGCAAGTCAGTCATCCTCTCCGGGTTCATCATAGGGCAGGGGATATCACGGGCCCAGGCTCCAGGAAATAATGTAAGGAATATGTGGTGAACCCGTTTCATCACATAATGCCATTTTACCTTATCTCTTTTCATAGATGCCAAATTTCCACCAAAAAGAGTCAAATAAAAGCGCTGATAGGGGATCTCTATGGGGTATCGTCTATCTAAGTACATGATATTGTCTAACTAATAGGATATGCGATCCGGGATTCGAGGTGTTTCATGGTGGTTTGCCCTTTCTGTCAAGAGTCGCACGGCCAGGTCAAAGCCGGAAAAAACGACACGGTGCAACGCTACAAGTGTTCCCGTTGGCA